>SOIH01000267.1 GCA_004376895.1 Anaerolineales bacterium
GATGTTGGCCGGTATGTGTGGGGCGACCATCACCGATGAGGTGCGTCAGGGGATCGCGGCTTTGGCTGAAGGAGATAAGGAAGCGCTTGTGGCATTCGGAATTGAGTTTGCTTTTCGCCAATGCGCGGAGTTGCTTGAGGCGGGAGTGCCAGGGTTACACATCTATACTATGGATCGAAGTAAGTCTGCGGTGGGCGTAGTCGATCGGTTGCGAGACGAGGGTCTATTGTGACATAAGTTGTCAGCCTGATAGTCCTACCGGGCAATAAAAATGGAACCGTCATGAACATTGATCTCACAAAATCTTTTTACCCAACTGAAGAAACCGGCTTCATCATAGACAAGCTCAACCAGGCTTCAGAGAGAGGGTTGGTAACAAGTAAACCTGAAAACAACCCTTACTTGCTGGCATCATTTACGGGGGTTGAAGGAAAAGGCATTACGCCAAAATGGAACGTGAAAATATATACCTACAACAAGAAAAAGAAAGGCCACAGCCTGGTATGCGTCGATAAGCACGTTTTAGGGGTGTTGCTAGAAGGAGACTATGATAGCCTCACTCCACCTGATCTCCAAATATTACGAATTGATGACGCCGGTTGGGGATTTCCCTTGTGTGGGGTAATGGTTGGCGTATCAGATGAACAAAAAGTGGAGACTGCAATAGTGCCCGTTGAATACTTCCGAGATGACACCGAGAACCACTTCCACACAAAGCTTTATTTGAAGAAATACTCAGATTTGGCGATACAAATTATCGAACACTTTGATGCGTCTCCAGACACACATCGTATTGAGATATGCACCGGATATGTTAATCAACCACTTCGAGAAGAACTCAGGAAGTTCGGGTATGACGTTCGAGTTGTAGAAATAAAGGGAATGCTGCAAGACAGACTTGAGGAATTATTCAAAGAATATGTGATTGAAGAGGTCGGTTCAGATATTTACTATGATCCAAAGGGGATGAAAAAGTTAGAAATCTCCCAAAGATATAGGGAAAGTCTTGAGTACGGGAAAGAACACTGCCCCCATAAAATCAAGACCGGATGGAACGCAATAAGCGGAGATTAGGAAAATATTTCAACCCCATCGGTATATCATACAAGCGTCGACCTCCCCACAAGATACTACTGCATTAGGATAAAAATTCGGATATCATGTTCTGGAAAGATCCCGGCATTATTTGCCGTCAATGATAAACCGATATATGGTTCATAAAAATTTTTGAGCCGCGATTTGTCTCAAAAGAGGTGGAACTATGATCACTGTTTCCTGGCTCATCGCCACATTGATTTTCTTTTACTTCTCGCTTATTTTCTGGCGGTTTGGAAACGAGCCAATAAGAACATTCACTATCCGTCAACGATCCGAGAAGGAGGAGGACCAGGCCGGTGAGTCAGAGGATGAGGAACTTACATCCGAGTTCCTGGGCGAATTTGGGGGCTATTTAAAATCCGTCAACGACCTTAACAAATTCCGCTACCGCTTAGCTGCTGGGGGATTCCTCGTTGCGGCCTTGACTGCCCTCCTTTTAGCGCTGGCCTTGATCTAATGCGGTAAACTTCCTGCCGTAGATTCAACTCAAACCAGATATCTGCTGACTCTCCAAGATTTTTTTCAAGGCGCCCATTAAGGTCGCCTATTGTGTATTGCTTGTAGAACGGTCAGGCACTTATTAAACTAATTTACCGATAAATATTACAGCCCCGCTGCTGATGTTACTGGCAGAAGGACAAATACGGATTAACGGAAAACACCTGTACCCATTCGCCGCTGATGCCGATTTGCATCTGATAGAAGATATAATAGATAAGTAGCTATTCTGGAGGATAGTTCGGTGGATTCACTCAAGTTTGTATTCGAATATGCCCGAAGGTATGTCCGTCCGTTAGCGTTGACTGTGGTAAGCATGTTCTTGCTTGTATGCATGCAGTTGACCGTACCTTGGATTGTCAGGACTATGGTCGCAACTGTCACCGATTCGACTGCAGGACCAGAAGCAATAAATGTCATCACTCGGTTAGCTTTGCTGTCACTGGCTATTTATGTTGTGCGCGCAGGCTTACGATTTCTCAGAAGCTATATGGCCCATGTGGCAGGCTGGAGTGTTGTCGCCGACGTTCGGAAGGATATTTATGAGCATTTGCAGCGTTTGTCTCTCCATTACTACGAGGACAGGCAAACAGGCCAATTGATGTCTCGCACAGTCAATGATTCGGATTTGCTTGAGCAATTGATCGCCCATGCGCTACCGGACGTGATGGTCAATGTGCTTATGCTGATCGGCGTAACCGTGGTGCTGATCAGTATGAATTGGCGCCTAGGACTTTTGAGCATGATCCCGATTCCTTTGATCGTGTTGGCCTTGCGAGGCTTTGCCAAGTATGTCCGGCCGGCGTTTCGCGAGCGCCAGGTCGAGTTGGGTGAACTCAACGCAGCACTGAACGACAATCTCTCAGGGATACGTGAAATCAAAGCTTTCACCAGGGAGGATCTTGAGGTAGCTAATATCCGCGGCCATATCGTCAGGTATCGCGATTCGTTGCTCCGCGCGCTGCGTCTGATGGCTGTGTTTCACCCGTTTGTCGAATTCGCCACGTCCCTGGGCACTATTGTACTCATCTACTTTGGTGGACGGTTCGTATTAAACCAGACGTTGCCCATTGAGGACCTGGTGGCTTACTTCCTCTACTTGGAGATGCTCTACCAACCTGTGCGCACCCTGAGCGGGGCATGGGAAAGCGTTCAACAGGCCTTGGCAGGCGCCGAGCGGGTAACCGAGCTGTTGGACGAACAACCCGACGTGGTTGAGCGCCCTGATGCGATTGAGTTAATTGGTAAAGTCAAGGGGGCGATTAAATTACACAATGTGGGCTTTAGCTATGCTATGGGGGATACAGTGCTGGAGAATATCAATCTCGATATCGAATCGGGCACTGTCGTCGCGCTGGTGGGACCGACGGGCGTGGGCAAGACGACGTTTGCCAAACTCATCCCACGGTTTTACGATGTATGCCAGGGTTCGATCACACTAGATGGGCACGACCTCCGCGATCTGACGCTCAAGAGCTTACGCCAGCAGATAAGCATCGTGCTGCAGGATGTGTTTCTCTTTCACGGAACGGTGCGCGAAAACATCCTCTTTGGCCGTCAAGGGGCGACTGAAGAGGAGATGATCTGGGCGGCCAAAATCGCCAACGCACATGAGTTCATCACCCAATTGCCCCACAGCTACAACACGATGATCGGCGAGCGCGGCGTCAAGCTATCTGGCGGGCAGAGGCAGCGCTTAGCGATCGCCCGGGCGGTGCTCAAGGATGCGCCTATCTTGATCTTGGATGAGGCGACCTCCTCGGTTGATACCGAGACAGAGTTTCTAATCCAACAGGCATTGGAACGGCTGATGTCGGGCAGGACGGCCATCGTCATCGCCCATCGCCTGTCCACGATCCGCGGTGCAGATGTCATCGTCGTCCTGGAGGGCAGCCAGATTGTCGAGACAGGAACCCACGCGGAGCTTATGGCCCTGGATGGGCTCTACAAGCGGTTGAACGAGGTCCAGATCGAGGGGGAGCCAAGGTGGAGGGCAATCCAGGAACAACGGCAACGTAAGATTGTCGGTACCTAGAAATATGCCAATACGTTGAGCAGTATTAACGTTAAGCAGTCCGTGAGGCGTGTTCCACCTCTCCAAATCAACTGCCGAAAAAAACCGGATTGACCCGAGAAGGACGCACAACAAATGGTCTAGAGGGAACCCCCTACTCTAAAACATAACTTCTAGAAGAGTTTCCAAAACTAAGCTAAGATAAGCCTATAAGAAATCGTCTGGCTACAAAGACGTTGCACCTTAACAACAATAAAATATCGCTCAAAAACCAAAGACACAACCAGGGAAGATCGCTTATTCCAAGGAAACGGGAGCAGCATCGACATCTGGAGCATTGCGCACGTGTTCAAAGCTGGACATAGCTTCTGCCATGACATCACAAGTTCGAATTATCCCCGCTGTAATCGCACCCCAAACACTAAGCAAAAGATTAGCCTCGACGATGAGTTTGAGTTTGTACAGCAGACGATCTACCATGATCGATATCACCCATCCGCGCTCATTTTGCCAGGCGTCACAAAGGACCTTGATTCCAGGGTTTCACCAAAGGAGGTACTGAAATGACGATGACACCTCGTGAACGCGTGCTTTCCACTATCAATCATGAAGAGCCTGACCGAGTCCCAATTGTGATTGGGGTCAGCAATGCGACCGGTATCAAAATGAAAACCTACCAGAGCATAAAAGAATTGGTCGGTATTGACGCGCCTGATAACTATATTTATGAATGGCCCGAACTGGGTACGGCTGAAATTGACGAAGCCACCATGCAGCGCTTACAAAGTGATGTGCGCGGCGTCAGGGATATTCATCCTCTGGAAACACTGAAGCGCAATCAAGAACGCGAACCGCACAGTCCTTTCATTGATTCCTGGGGCAGCGGGCAAAAGGAAATCGAGCCTGGTGTGTGGTATCCGGGGGTTCACCCTCTTTCCGAGGCAACCGCCATCGAAGAGATCAAGGCTTATCCTGGCTGGCCAGATATGAGCGACCCAACCCGGATCGCCCATGTGAAGGAAATAGCCAGGCGCCTGGCTGGACAAAATGAGTATGCCATCATGGCTACACCCTGGCTATTATTCCCATTCGAGCGCGCCCAAGCTATGCAGGGCATGGATGTCTTTTTATTGAATCTGGCCATGTATCCAGAATTTGCTAAAGCGCTCTTGCATAAGATCACCGAGGTGTGCAAATCACTCATGGGCCCTTTTCTCGAGGAACTAGGAGACAATGTCGATATCATCAAAATTGGCGATGATTTGGGAACGCAGGATAGTTTGATGATCTCTCCTAAAATGTATAGGGAGATCTTAAAACCACTCCACTCGGATTTCATCCAATTCATCAAAGAACGCACCAAGGCTAAGGTTTTTTTTCATACAGATGGCGATGTATTCTCGCTCATCGAAGATTTTATCGAGATTGGTGTCGATATTCTCAATCCTATTCAAACATCAGCTGGCAAAATGAGTGATCTTGAGGAATTGAAGAAACGTTATGGTAAGAATATAGTTTTTTGTGGTGGGATAGATACACACCGCATACTGCCCTATGGCACGCCCGAAAAAGTACGCCAGGAAGTTCGCAGGGTAATGCAAATTCTCGGGCCTGGAGGTGGGTATATGGTGGCATCTGTTCACACTGTCATGAATGATGTGCCATCTGAGAATGTGTTAGCCATGGTGGATGCCGTGGAAGAATTTGGGAACTACCCGATCCTTTCAGAGTAGTAATGAGGAATCCCCTCAAATATGAGTATGTCTGGATGCATGCTCACTCAAATAATCTTGTGCTAACTACAAGTTAATTGAAGAAGTTAGTCGTTTACCGCTACTTAAAAACTGATTGGCTTGCCTCTTGGATTTTGGATGTTTGATAGAGTTCCGGCACGGGTTTCACTGAGAAGATGATTAAGTTGCTCGTTTTTTAATTAGGCTTGCGGGTTTTACAAGACTGGATGAATGAATCCGGGACATAGTTAACAAAATATACGCAGGACATGGTTGACACTATCCTCATATAGGAGGTGTCCCATGCCTTGGAAAGGTGTCACCGTGAGCGAGCAAAGACAGAGATTCCTCGAAGACTTCCAGCTGAACTACTATTCCATTACCGAACTGGCTGAACGCTTCTGCATCTCAAGAACAAC
>SOIH01000097.1 GCA_004376895.1 Anaerolineales bacterium
CACAATTTATCCGACACGCGAATCTGTTGTATTCAATATTTTACTCTTGATATTTAAATGAGAGGTATTGTTATGAAAACAAGTGCGATACATTTGCGATCAAAACACCAGAGTCGCCGCTCTTCAGCGACCGAAATTCTGGCAATGAGTTTGAGCTTTATTCTGTTGTGCGGGTGTGGAGCCTTAGGCGCCGCGGAGGCAGAAGAAAGACCTCAATCCCTCATTCCCTTTGTGGATCCAGCGACGATCGACCCAAAGATCCCCCCGCCGTCTTCCATCATCGGGCATGAAGTGGGTGAGAAGGCTGTTCGATACGATCCGCTGATGCGTTATCTCGAGGTGTTGGCGGCTTCCTCGGACCGCATCACAATGAATCCCTTTGGCAAGACCCACGAGGGTCGAACGCTGGTTCACTTGATCATTACCAGCCCCAAAAACCACCAGCGCCTGGAGCAAATCAAAGCCGGCAACGCAAAACTCGCCGACCCGCGAAAACTCCCAAACCCCAAGGCCGGGAAAAAACTCCTCCAGAGCCATCCGGCAACGGCGATCATGACATACAGCATCCACGGCGACGAACTTTCCAGCACCGACGCGGCCATGCAGCTCGCCTATCAGCTCGTGGCCGGAACCGACGAACGAACGAAATCCCTCCTGGATCAAGTCGTTACCATCATCGATCCCCTACAGAATCCCGACGGACGCGAGCGCCATTTGGCCTCCATCGAACAGCGCACCGGGGCGATTTCCAGCACCGACGGCCAGCACATACAGCACAATTCCATAAACGGCAGAACCAATCACTATCGATTCGACATGAATCGCGATTTAGTATCTCTGGTGACCCTCGAGAATCAAGCCCGCATGAAAGTCATCACCGAGTGGAAGCCCCACTTCATGGTCGACTCCCACGAGATGGGCGCGCTGGAAGGCTACCTGATGGACCCCCCGCGCCAACCCCTGAACCCCCTGTTTCCAAAGAAAAACTTATACTGGCGAGAACAATACGGTTTCGACCAGGCCGCCGCCTTCGACGCCCACGGCTGGAGCTATTACGCCAAGGATTGGAACGTGGATTTCGCGCCAATTTACAACGCCTCATGGGTCAACTTCAGCGGCGGCGCCGGGATTCTCTACGAGCAGGCCGGCGTCTCCAGCGCGGCGTACAAGCAGGAAACCGGACACATCTTAACTTATCGCGAAGCCGTTCATCACCAGCTCGTCAGTTCGCTGGCCAACCTCAACACCTTGAAGAACAATCGCCAAGAAATACTCGCCGACTACCTCGCGGACCACATCGAAGCCGTCAACGGCGACGGCGCCCTGACAGGGACATTCCTCATGCCCCCCCACCCCGACCGAGCCCGCGTCGCTCGCTTCATCGAACTCCTGGGCCGCCAATCCGTGGAATACAGCTTCACCCGGGAATCCGCTCACATTACAACCGCCACCGACCTCTTTGGAAACAAAACCGGCCATCTGGAACTCCCCGCCGGCACCCTGGTTGTGAAGTCCGACCAGCCGTTTCGACGCGTGGCTCACGCGCTCTTACGCTTCGACATACGCCCAGACAGCAATTATCTGAAGATCGAACGAGAAGAATTGGAGAATCATCGAGGCTCGCGGTTTTACGACGTCACGGCCTGGAGCCTCCCCATGGCATTCGGCCTGGAGTCCTATTGGGTCGATAAAATCCCGGATCTCAAACTCGATTTGAAACCGCCGCAGCCCTCGGAGAAAATCCTCGATTGGCCAAGCACACCCAAATACGGCTACATCATCGAGTTTTCAAGCGCGGTGATTTACGACGTCATGGTTCGACTCTTCGAGCAGAACTGCCATTTGCGCGCGGCCACAAAACCCTTCGTTTTCCAGGGCCACAACTACCGCCCCGGAGCCATCGTCCTGCGTGGCCACGAGAACCCCGAAAATCTCGGCGACATCCTTCAAAAAATCGCCCGCGACTTCGACGTCAACATCCGTCCGGCGCAAACGGCATCGGTCGGAAAAGTAGGTCCGGACCTCGGAGGCCCCAAGTTCGTTCTCTTACACGCCCCGCGTGTCGCCATCATGGCCGGCAACATGTCAAACTCGGCCGGAGCCGTATGGCACCTCTTGGACTACCGCCTCAAGATGCGCGCCTCGCCCATCGAAAGAAGTAGAGATCTACGCAAGTACAACGTATTGATACTCCCCGGTGGCGGTCCCGTTTCAGACGGCGTCAAAAAATGGGTCGAGGACGGCGGCACACTAATCGCCCTCGGCGAAGCCGCATACTCGATAGCAAGAAAAGACAGTGAATTCTCGTCCGTCAGAAGGCGGCGGGACGTACTTGACAAGTTGGACGTCTATCAGGAAGACCTTGAAAGAGAACAACAAGCCGACAATATCAAAATCGACTTTGACGACCTCTGGGGCGACGGGAAAGCGAAACAAGGCCGGAAGGAAAATGCCGGCCAAAAGGAAACCAAGGACAAGGAAGAAAAATCGAAAAAATCGCCCTCCTCGGGCAAGCCTGAGAAACTCAAACGCATCGACGAATGGCAGAGAATCTTCAGCCCATCCGGCGTCTTCGTCAAAGCCGGTATTGACCAGCGGCACTGGCTCGGTTCCGGACTCGGCAAGTTCTTGCCCGTCATGGTCGGAGGCGACAGCGTTATGATGTCAATGCACCCGACCCAGACGCCGGTTCGGCTCGTCGACGAGGATGACTTGCGCCTGAGCGGTCTGCTGTGGCCGGAAGCTAGAAAGCGGCTCGCCAATTCGTCCTTTGCGACTGTCGAACGCCATGGCCGCGGCCAGGTGATACTTTTCGCTTCAAATCCAACGTATCGTGGCTGGTATCCGGCAATGGAAAGGCTGTTTTTGAATGCTGTTTTTCTGGGTCCGGGCATGGGTACAAGCCAGAAAATGCCTTGGTAGCGCAGGCCGGATAATGAACCCCTAACATTTTCTCCGCTACGGAGATCGCTCATGACACTTCACTTCAGGTACATCAATCTTTTCTAGCCGCGGTGCTTTTCGCTGTCGCGGCTGTTTCATCACACGCCGAGCCGGAAAAGGAAGTCCTCACCATGGCCGACTTCGGCCTGTGGCGCGTCGTGAGTTCCACGGCGCTGAGTAATGACGGTAATTGGATGACTTATGATTACCGTAAGCATGAAGTGCACAAAGACGCTCCCGATGAACGAAACAACGGCAGAGTCGGAATAGCGCCTCGTTAGATAGAAGACCGTGCAACAAATCCCTGCTTTGGTTACCCTGGATTTAAGATGTACATGCGCCCGAAATGCGCGGGACTAAGTTCGTTTCTTCGTCTTGGGGAGTCTTCCCAGTTTTTGTAAGCTGTTCGCCACATCTTTTAGCCCGAGCCGCTCATAGGTTCCCCTTTCAGGCCAGCTTGTCTCGGTATCCCAGCCGCGAAGTTTATAGTACTCATCTTTCATCTTCTCGAACTTGGCTCTATCGAGCACCTTGCCCTTGTGCGGACCATCCGGTATCGGCTCCTTGAACCAGAACTTGTCTACCTCTTCGTCGTCGCGGGCGAAGCCTTCTCTGACGTTATATGCCTTCTCCAGGGTGAGAGCCTTTTCTGCAAAAGTGTTCAATTGATCTTCATCAAAATCAATTCCAGTAACAGCTTTGCAGGCATCTAACTCTATAGGACCGGTGTGACCTGCGTACTTGGGCACGAAGAAGCACCTGCCGAATATGTCAGATATTCGCTCGAAGTACTCGGCTTCCATTACGCCCCTGACCTTTCCTTCATATTCCCAGGGAATTATTGTTTTTTCTGTCCCGTAGGTCTCTCTCGCATATGCATACGCTTCTTCCAGTTCACTTTCCCTGCCGGTTTCTTTCAGGTGCTTGTCCCAAACCACGTCACCGTACCAGTTCTCCCTGCCACAGGTAGGGTCTACAGATGTTCCCAGCACAACGCCTGTTTGATTTCGGAACTCGTCGCTGTTCGGCACTATGCCCCTTCTGTGAATCACCAAGGCCTCGGCCTTGGGTCCCAGCTTTTTGGCCAGGTTCAATACGCCATCAGCCAGGGCGTCTCCAAACCCTTTCCTGTTTGCCACGCTGTGAATCACGTGTATCAGCGCGTCACCGCTTCCCCACTCCATGGGAACGCCATCAGTGTCATCTGCTGTAATGATTCCGTCTTCATACAATTGCATCAGCCACGAAACCGGCGTTACGATATCCTGGTTATCCATGCCGTAGTCAGAGCAGAGCCGTGTAGCCTCGAACGATTTGTCCAAATCGGTCAGGTACAACTGCCAGGGCCACCAGAACGGATCGCACCTCATTACAGAAGTCCCGACTCCAGGAACTTTCATCAATCCTATGCAGGAAAGAGGGCAACAACCCGTCTGCCTCACCATGCGTTTCATCAGGTACGGTACTGCCCTGGTCTTCTCAAGGTCAGCCCACTCAATGCCCTTGAAATGACCCGTGAACGCCTTTTCCTGCTGGACCAGGTATTCATCCAGGGCATCCACTCCCAGGGCGTACTTGGGATATGGCAGATATTCTCTCCCATTTGCCTTGCACCACTCAATATAGTCTTTGAGCTTCTTCTCAATGCCGCTGAGCATCTGCTGGTTCAGCTCTAAGATCTTCTCAGCGTCATGCACTTTGAGGCCCTTCGTGCCTCTCACTACTACGGCCTTGAGGTTCTTGGATCCCCAGACTGCTCCCAGCGCAGTGCCGCTCCTGTACTCATGCTCAATCGTAGCAACACGAACCAGCCGCTCCCCGGCCTGGCCTATGGCCAGTATGGCCACTTCAGGGTCGCCGAGTTCTTCGCGGATAAGCCTGTTTGTCTCGAATACCCCTTTTCCCCATAACGCCGAGGCATCTCTGAAAGAGATCTCATCATTTTCAATGTGTATGTAGATGGGTTTCTTCGCTTTGCCCTTGATCACCATGTGATCGTAACCGGCATACTTCATCTCCGGGCCAAATGTGCCGCCACTGCCCATATTGCCAAAACCCTCGGGTACCTGCTCCGGTGACCGGGTGGTTATCTCATGTCTTACAGCGCCCATAACGCCGCTGCCTACAAGAAGGCCCGCCCCTATAATTACGGGATTGCCAGGATCGAAGGCGCTCACGCCAGCCTCGGACTCTTCAAACATCAGCTTCGCATTTATGGCTCTGCCTCCCAGGAGATCCCTGGCATATTCCGAGGTCGGTGTTCTTGAAACACTCTCGTCAGTCAAATCTATTCGCAAAATGCTTCCAGCATATCCGTAGGTCATTTCACTTCACCTCCCCTATTCTGTCGCCGCTTCAGTAGGCATGCCTGCTACCAGCACCAGGCGATCTGAAAGTTTCTTGAGCGCTTCCCTTCTCCCACTGAAACCAACCTTGTCTTTATCAACATAGGTTAACGCTCCTGCCAGGCAGATCTTTACGCACTCCGGGTCGCCCCCGCACAAATCGCACTTAAACGCCGTATGTTTAACAGGGTCTACCTCTATGGAGCCAAGAGGACAGCTGATGACGCACATCCTGCACCCGATGCAACGTTCTTCATCCACCAGGTTCGCACCTGTTTCTGAATCTTGATAGATGGCCTCCGTGGGGCATACTTCCTTGCACATCGGTATCTCACACTGCTGGCATAGCACCGGAACGGTAACGAAATACTGGCCCATAATTTCGTTCCTCATCACCTTTATTCTGGATAATGCAGGATTACACTCTCCCCCATGCTTCAAAGAGCAAACCTTCTCACATTGCTTGCA
>SOIH01000206.1 GCA_004376895.1 Anaerolineales bacterium
CCAAGCATCTACATGACGCTTTGGTTGGGACCATTACTGGCTCGCCTCTTCGGCCCTGAATTCGGCCCTTTCTTCCAGTATCTTGGCGTGTTGATCGGCATTCTGGTCTTTTTCGTGCAAAAGGAAGTCAAATTCCACCAAATAACCGGTTACCGGTGGTTCATCCTGCATGGTGTGATTTACTGGGTGGGCTTTGAGATGATCCGTGCCACCTTCATTCCCATGATCGCAACGACCGCGTTCATTGGCTATACCCAAGCCACGCAGCCGTGGGTGATCCAGCCGGTCTCGATCTTTAGTGTCTACGGGCTGAACCTGGTGATCATGCTGTTCAATTTCGCGCTGGCACAGGCGGCAATTACATGGTTCAACCGCAAATCAGGGACTGTGGCAGTCGCCCAAGTGGATGGCCGCGCTACGCGCAACTGGCTGGTTGTCACCGGTGTCGTCGTAGCGGCGTGGATCAGCCTCAGCCTTGTCATGCTGAACGGCGCCCCGGAGGACGCCCCGACCGTGCGGGTGGCTGCGCTAACACCGAATTTCCCACTCCCCGCCTTCCAGGACGAAGTCAACACCGCCCAGATGCGCTTCGACGTGTTCGCGGAGCAGGCGCGTGAGGCCGCGCAGCAAGGCGCACAAATTCTCTACACCCCCGAGATGCTCTTCGATTTCGACCCGCAAGTGGAGTTTACGGACAAATTCCGCGCTCTGGCGGAAGAAACCGGCGCTTACATTTTCCTTACCTACACGGTCGAAAATGGAGGCGAAGATTGGCGCAACGAAGCCGTGCTGTTGACACCTGCGGGTGAGTTCCTGGACGTGTATGGAAAAAACCATGTCTTTGGTGAACCGCCAACCCCGACCGCGGGCGTTTTCCCCGTCTATAACACGCCCCTTGGAAATTTGGCAACGCTAATCTGCCACGACGCCAACTACACAGACATTGCCCGCAAACTGGCCCGCAACGGGGCACAGATTATCGGTGCGCCTTATAGAGAGTTTGGCGGATTTGGTGAGCAGGCATGGACGAACGTGCTTTTCCGGGCCGTCGAAAACCGCTCCGCCATGGTTATTACTGGAGTGGCGACCGTCACCGGGATCATCGACCCTTATGGTCGCTTGGTGGCGCTGGACCTCAATCCGGACGGGGCGCGTGTGACCTTGGTCAGGGATGTATCCTTGGGTTCCGCAGATACCCCCTTCCTCTTCCTGGGTGATTGGCTGGGCTGGATCGCGATGGTGGCTTTCGCCGGTTTCATGGTCTTCCAGGTGGTGGTGGAGAGGCGCGCCAAGAAAGCAACGTAGTGGTTAATCAGCAGGTTCATACGCAGACTTCGGAAGTCTGTAAAAACAAAGGATAAGGAGATAAAAATGAATACGTCACGATTAATCTGGGGGATCATCTGTCTGGTCATCGCTGGAGGGCTCGCAGTTGCAAATCTGGCATTGCCGCCTGAAGACCTGATGTTCCAGGTCGGAGATGAGAACATGCCCTGGGTCCCGGTCGCTGTACTGGCGGTCCTCGGCATCTGGCTGCTTGCAACCGCTGGAAGCAACGCACAGTCAGCCGCGGAAGATGTAGAAGCTGAGATCGTCACAGACCCGGATCGGGCTGCGCTCAACAAACGCCTGGAAGGATTTGCCTGGGGGTTATTCCTGATCATACTGGGCGGGTTTATGTTCGTGCCCGAGCAGTTCATCAAGGGTGGTTGGTGGTCGATAGGCGTTGGTCTGATCATGCTGGGCTTGAACGCCGCTCGCTATTTCAACGGGCTCAAGATGAGCGGATTCACCACCTTCTTGGGGGTCGTATCCGTGATCAGCGGCGCGCTGGAGGTTGCGGGTTTATATGACCTGGATGGCGCCATGCTGCTGATCGTGCTCGGCGCCTACCTGCTGATCAAGCCCTATCTCGAGAAGCGGCGATTATTCGGGAAGGCGGAGGAGGTTTGATCGGGATCCTGTAGATTGAATCGCGATCGACGCTTCTCCCGAAGTTGTAATTGTTCATACGTACGAACCTGAGATTAGAGAAAGGAAAAAGCTATGCCTGCCATACTTGAAGTAGAAGGTCTGGTGAAAAAATATGGCGACTTCGAAGCCGTGAAAGGCATTAGTTTCGAAGTGCAGGAGGGGGAGGTATTTGGTCTGCTGGGCCCCAATGGTGCCGGCAAGACTCAGACGATCTCGATGCTTACCGGCGTGATCGCTCCAACTGCGGGGACCGCCCGCATTGGAGGGCATGACATCCACAAGGAGATGAGTGAAGTCAAGAAGATCAATGGCCTGGTGCCTCAGGATCTGGCGCTCTATCCGACGCTAAGCGCGCGCTCGAACCTTGAATTCTTCGGTCGCATCTACGGCTTACGCGGCAAAGAACTTAAGGAAAGGGTTGCGGATGTCTTGCGCATCGTCGCACTCACCGAGCGCGCCGATGAAGCCGTGGATAAGTACTCAGGCGGTATGAAGCGCCGGGTGAATATCGCCGCCGGATTACTGCATCATCCGAGACTTCTATTCCTGGATGAGCCTACCGTAGGCGTGGATCCACAAAGCCGCAATCATATCTTCGAGAGCGTGATGCGACTAAACCGTGAACGGGGCATGAGCATTGTCTATACCAGTCACTACATGGAAGAAGTGGAGCTGCTCTGCAACCGTGTTGCCATCATCGATGAGGGGCGCATCATCGCCATGGATACGATCAAGAACCTGATCGCCCTTCTCGGCGGCGGGATTATTCATATCGGGCTGGAGCGCATGGATGAGGCGCTTGTCCACACGCTTGGTAGTCTTCCAGGGGTCGAGAGCGCCGAGATCACAACACCCGCAGTGCCCCCACCCCCTGCAGAGACCGAGGACGTGGAGGAGGTTGAACGCGAACCTGTTTCCTCAACTCCGTTGGTCAAAATCGTCGCCAAGAACTCACAGCAAGCGATTGTCAACGTGATCAACCAGCTCAATGAAGCCAACATCACGCTCACGTCACTCGAGATCCTTGAACCGAATCTTGAGAGCGTGTTTCTGCACCTGACCGGGAAGAAGTTGAGGGAGTAGCGCCATGACTGCTTGGAGTATTGCCTTCAAAGATATTCAGATCCTGCTTAAAGATCGCGGCGCACTCTTCCAGCTGATCCTGCTGCCGTTAATCTTCATCCTGGTGATCGCAGGTGCATTCAGTGGGACCGACAGCGACATAGAGGACATACGCATCCCTTTGCCCGTCGCGAATCTTGATGGGGGCGCACGGGCTCAAGTCCTGATCGATGGGATCGACGATGCCGGCGGCGTGCGCACCGAAGTGATGGAAGCGGAAGAGGCGCAGGCACAGCTTGTAGCAGGCGATATCCAACGGCTGCTCACAATCCCATCTGCTTTCAGCTCGAAACTCGATCAGGATACGCCGGTAACTTTGCGGCTCACCAATCAGAGCGATGCGGACCCGGAGGAGACCGAAGCTGTGCGCCTAGTCGTCGAGGGTGTCGCGCAAGATATGGCCCTGGAAAATCAGATCCTGGCGAGCTTGCGGCAAATGGCGGATATGCAGGCCAACGCGCCGCGCGAATTCCAGCTGGCTTTTTCCGTCGATCGCATCCAGGATCAAGCGCGCGACCAGTTTGAAAGCTCGCGGACGCGCCCGCTGGTCACCGTAGAACAGCGCGTCCCGCAGCGAGGTGACGAACAGGAGCGGGAGCCATCCTTTGCACAGACGAGCGTGCCTGGTTTTACCGTGCTGTTCGTTTTCCTGGCTGCGCAGAATACCGCCCGGTCGATCTATGATGAGAAAAAAGGTGGTTCGTTTCGCCGGCTGATGGCCGCGCCGATCAGCAAGGCTTCGCTCTTGATCGGCAAAGTCCTGCCGAATTTCATCCTGGCGCTGATCCAGTTCGGGATCATCTTCCTCTTCGGAAGCGTCGTGCTCGGCTGGTTCGGTTTTACGCCAATCTCACTGGGGAGCGACGGGCTAGCGTTGATCCTTGCCGCTATCGTGATCGCCTTCTGCTCAAGCGCAATGGGTATTCTCATCGCCTCGCTTGCGCACACAGAAGGGCAGATCGGCGGATTAAGCTCGCTGCTCCTATGGGGCCTGGCTATTGTCGGCGGCTCGATCATCCCGACCTTTATTATGGATCGCATCCTTGGACCGCTGCCCAAAATCGCGCCCCATTACTGGGCCAACCGGGCTTTGAACGATGTGATGTTGAGGAATCTGACGCTGTTAGATGTCCTCCCTGAGATGGGTATCTTGCTAGGGTTTGCAGCGTTGTTCATCGTTATCGGTCTGTGGCGCTTCGATTTTGAGTAGGGGAGGAGACACATGAAGACACTATCAACAATACTCACGGTTGCATGGAAAGAACTGCAGGTGATCTCCAAGGATCGCGGCAACCTGGCGATCATGCTCCTGCTCCCGTTACTGCTGAGCAGCATCCAGAGCGCGGCGAATGTCACGATGAACGCTGAGGAAGGTGAGGCGGCGATCCTGCTGCATGTCGCCCTGGTGAACGAGGATGACGGGGACTTCGGTCGGGAGGTCGTAAAAGCCATCAAGACGATCGATGAGTTGGATGTCCAGACCTATGGGACACTACCCGAAGCCGAAGCGCTTGTCGCACAGGGAGATCTGGCCGCAGCTATCCATTTTCCCGAAGACTTTTCCGAGGACATCAACGCCCATGAACAGACGACCGTTGATGTGATCATCGACCCGGCACAGCCGGAGAGCGCCAGCATCGTTACCGGGATCATGAACCAGGTCGTCGATGAGGTCACGATCTGGGGCGAGGTGCAGTATGGCATCCGGACTGTGTTCAACGCATCTGGACTGCTCGACGGCGCCAGCGCTGAGGAACGCAGGGGGATCGAAGCGATGAACCTGGGAGTGATCATGACCCGCCTTGGTGAAATGCGGACCGATCCGCTCATCTCCGTCGTCAGCGAGGATCTGGAAGGAGTGGAATCCGAATCCTGGCTTGTGGCTTTCCTGGCGTATATCTTCTCCGGATACGCGGTGATGTTCATCTTCTTCGTGGTCCCGTTGGCGGCCGAATCCATCTTACAAGAACGCGAAGTCGGCACCTTGCGGCGCCTGGTCGCGGCCCCAATCTCCAGTGGGTCGGTCATTGGCGGGAAATTGATGGCCTATATGGCGATCCCCTGCGTGCAGGCTGTGCTTCTGTTCGGGATTGCAGGGTTGTTCTTCGACGTACCGCTTGGTAACTCACCCCTAGCGCTTGTGGTGATGACGCTGGTAACGGCTATGGTTGCCGTGGCGATGGGCTTGCTGATCGCCAGCTTCGCGAAATCTGCTAATCAGGCCTCGAGCGCGGGAATGGCATCGGCTTTCATCCTAGCTATCGTCGGTGGCGCCGTGCCGATCGGCGGGCAAGCGTTCTCCCGTATGGGCGGTTTTATCTCCATCCTTGCCCGGCTGACACCTCAGGCACATGCCGTGGAGGGGTTCCTCAAGGTGCTGGCCGATGGAGAGGGGTTCCTGTCGATCCTTCCTGAAGTCGGCATACTGCTAGGGATCACTGCAGCCTTCCTGCTCATCGCGGTTCGAAGGTTCAGGTATGACTGA
Organism: Anaerolineales bacterium; assembly: GCA_004376895.1. Lineage (GTDB taxonomy): Bacteria > Chloroflexota > Anaerolineae > Anaerolineales > E44-bin32 > E44-bin32. Next base: position 5,582 of record SOIH01000206.1, read on the forward strand.
GCGGGCGCAGGATCGACCGATGAGGACGGTAAAAATCCACATCCGCGGGCAGATCGACGAGGACTGGGCTGAGTGGTTCGAAGGCCTGGAGGTCCACACGAGGGAAGAAGGCACGACCATCTTGCAAGGGGAAGTCGCCGATCAGAGCGCGCTCTA
>SOIH01000056.1 GCA_004376895.1 Anaerolineales bacterium
ATAATGGGTGTATCATCCTGGACAAAGCCCAGCCATACTTGTGGCAATGCGGCCTTGACCTTGTTATCAAAGTCGCTATCCTTTACAAGGTGTGCTTCGAGACGATGCCTGACTGAAGCAATAAATACGTGCTTTTGGCTTTACAAGGATTTGTTGCGGAAAAGCTTACGAGAAAACCCAAGTTTGAGCCCATTGGCCCTTGACAACCACATGCACTCCTGTTAAAATAATTTTTTTGGTCGGAAAAATGAAAAATGTATATTTATCACGATTATTTAGTACTTGGACTAGACCATATAATCCCCACAGTTTCTCCGTGTGGATCTCAATCGCGGTGGTTTTTATGGTGAACGCAAACGCTAAAGCTTTTGAAACGTTAGAACAGCTGCGTGCTTCTCGGGATGCTTATATAAACCACTTTCGGATCCACGGCACACGGGATCCAGAAAAAGCTAGCGCGATTGAAAACAATATTAAGACCTTTGTTGAAGCATCCGATGGTGAGCTACGCGCTCGAGCTCTATTTGAGTTGGCGATGATCCAGCGCATCAGCAATAAGTTCGGAGAGGCGATTAGGAACTATGAAAGCACTGCCGCCGTTGCGGAAGCCTTGGGTCACAAGGATCTTTTGTTTGATGCTTGGTTGGGGATTGCACGGTCTCATGCTTACGGTACCCGTGACCATGGAGCTACTGCCGTCGCATTCGAACAAGCGGTGGTCAGCGCCGGCACGGAGCCGACGCCGAAGCAACGCTACGAGATGGCCGGGTACTTGTCGCAAATGCAGGCCGGGCGGGGAGAACTTGAGGCGGCGTTACTGAACGCGATGGAAGCGATTCGACTCGCGCAGGACGACTCGGATTTATTCTATGCCCAACTCGACACGGGCGATATTTTACAGAAATTCGCGGAGAGCTGCGACTATCGAAAGCTGATCGATGCGAAAACATATATGGAAGAGGATTCATGGGGCGCGTGTCGCCGAGCGGTCGGCACCGCCAGACACTACTACGTTCAGGCCAGACAAACAGCGCAGAAGTTAGGCTGGCATTTCTTGGACAAAGAGGCAGCAGGTTTCATCAGTCGGCTCGACATGCGCTTGTTTCTCATTGAACAGAAGGCTTCATTCGAAAAGCTTGGTCAGGCCAGTGTGTTCAAGGCGCAAGATGTTCGTGATGTATTGGTGAATGAGGATTTCTCCGCCGGTGCCTCGCAACTGTCGGAGTGCCTGCCGATTGGCGCACTGATCGACGAGGTGGCCCCCGACTCACAAGCCGCCGATCCAAGAAGCATCTATCTTCGAGGATTGAAGGCTGATCTAGATGGCCAGCCGGAGAAGGCGCTGGAATGCTTTCAACGGGCGGCCGAGTTGCTTCGTGCCGAGCGTTCAAGTCTTTTTGATCCTCGGCGACGAGGCACTGTGATTGAGAATCGGCCGGAACTGGTTCGCGATTTGGCGCTGCGGTTTCTGGCATTCAGACAATTGGACGACGCGTTTATGGCCTTTGAGTCGATACGATCCCATGGGCTGAGCGGGCTGGCATCGGCGCACGAGCAGTTTGGCTTCAAGAATGCTGAACGGAAATGGCTGGCTAACTTAGTCCAACTCGAGTCGCAGGCGAGTGCAACGCAACGCGTTTTGGTAGAAACGGTCATAGCTGGAATCGAGCACAGCCGTTATGCCGAGATGCTTGAGAACCTGAGTCGAATTAAGCAGCAACGCCGTGAATTACTTCGGCAGCCGGAATTTCAGCAGACCGCAAAAAGGCTTGACTCGGCTGGATATTCATCACCAACGATGAGTGAGTTACAGAACGTTGTGCGCAAAGCAGGTATTCCTGTTGTGCTTTTTTGGGTGACCCACACCAACGTTGTTGTCTGGGTTGTAAGCCCTAAAAGCGTCGAAGTGAAGACCGTCTTTTTGCCAGAAGTGGCTGTCATAGATAAGGTTGGCAAGCTTATCGCGTCCGCCAGGGAGGAAAAAAGGCCTTTCGACGAAAAATCCGCGCGAGAGTTGCATACCTACCTTATCAAACCGTTCTCGAAGTATTTGGCGCAAGAACAAGTTCTGATCATTCCGCAAGGACCGCTCGTTGGTCTGCCCTTTGAGATGCTCATTGATGCTGAGACTGGAGACTTTCTTGTGGAGCATGTGACCGTATCATATGCGCCGAACGCCTCATTTGCTATACGGGCGCTCAAGAATCCGTTACCAGTGGTGTCTAAGGTTACCGCTGTTTATGATGAGAACATTGAAGAAAACACGCAGGAGATTTCCAGAATCGGAGGGATTGATGCCCTTCAGATGACCTCGGAGCGTTCCCAGAACATGACTGCCCAAAAAGTGATAGAACTGTTGGGTCAAGCCAAGAACGTTCACGTGTTATTGCACGGTGAGTACGATTCTGAAGATCCATTGCGGTCGAGCATAAAGCTGAACAATGCTAGCGAGTTGCAACCTGATGCTGAGGAAATCACCGCGGCCGAATTACTCGCGGTGGATTGGCGGGATACCAACCTTGCTGTTTTTAGCTCTTGTGAAGGTGCAAAGGCTAAAATACGGATTTCAAATGAGCTATTCGGAATACCATGGGCGCTGCTGGCTGGTGGAGTTGATCACGTTGTCTTAAGTCGCTGGCGGGTGGAAGCGGCCAGCAACGCGGACTGGATGGAAACGTTCTACGAAACCGTTGCGTCAGAGCGGGCATCGCCAGCATTGGCTGCGGCTGCGGCCATGCGCAAGATGATAAAAAGCAACCAGCGAGATCCCTACTTCTGGGCTGGTCCGCAGGTGTTGGGAAGGTAGGTGACCACATGGACATTGTGACTTATGCAAAGAATACCGCAGCAGTGCTTGTGACACTTTCAACGCTAGCCTATAGTTCCGGCTATCTGGCTTTACGTGCCCGCGCCCATGCTCTAGGTACGGATCCGGCTTTTACGCTTGTTGATGAAGGATACGTGTTCGCGGGTTTTCGGTTCCTCTTTATTACGCTTGTTGTTCTTTTGACTCTGGCGCCGCTCGTTCTCGCTATACGGTCGGCGACATTGTGGTTCGTTAGCCGCATACCAGCCCATCTTGTCTATCCGGCTCAATGGTTGTCACTGTGTCTGCTGGCGCTCGTGACCATCATGACATTAAAGATACTTAGCGTGAGCGGTTCACTACTGCAAGACTCCAGTATGGGTCCTTCCAGTTCCGTGCTTCAAGAAGCGATCATAGGGAGGCAGCCCGCTATTAGCTTATTATTGACATTTCTGACCGTGCTCCTGGCAACACTTTCAGTACTTTGGCTGCTGAGGGCGCGGCTCTCGAACGACAATGGGCCCTTTGTTTGGGTACTAGGTGTCGTTGCCTCTATTCAGATATTTATGTTGCCGATTTACCACGGGGCCCTGTTTTCCGATCGCAAGGTACGAGTATTGGCAGCCAGCCCAGATGCAGTGCAAGGTCTTTCTGCGCCTTTGGGAATCGTTGACCGAACCAGTAAGCATTTCACATTGCTGGGCCGCGATGCCGCTGGTAACCGTCGGCTGGCGACCATCAAGCTTGATGATCTCAATGGGATTCCAATCAAGAAGATCGTCAGTCTTAATAAGTTTATGGAAAATGATCTGGTCGCTTCCGCAGATCGTGGAGTTGAAAGAGCAGATGGTGTCCAAGCACGCCATGGAGAGCCAGAATCTGATGTGTCTCAACAAGCGAATGAGGTGAAAACAATGGTGTTAAATGAATCAGATGTCAATAAGAGCTTTTTCACAATGCTAATAGACTATTTCAATCTTACGTTTGAGGCATTTGGTTCGCTCGGGGATAGCGCTGTCGATGCTGGCCAACTGTGGTCGGTTGAGATCGATGCTTCGGGAAGACCGTCTGAGGCACATCAAATAGGATCCTTTGATAACCTAGCTTGGCCTGTCGTTGGACCGGATGGCTCAACTATTTACGCGTTACAGCAAGGGCAAATCGTTCGGCTTGGAGAAGATGGGCAGTCTACGGAAACCATCAAGAGCGACGCGCGTTGGGTCAAGTTGATCGGTGTCACAGAGGATGAATCCGTTTTGGGTTTTGTCTATGAAGGAAGTGAGACCAAACCTGCAATACTGGCCAAGGACGGCGATATCCGTGTGAGCCAGTCACCGTTATCTGATGAAAACCAGAAGCGGAAATCCTGCTTGTTGCAGGAGGCTCGAACGTATGTCGGTGACAAAAATCTGTCTGTGAGAAGATCAGAACGTGGTGGCAGGGGATTTGATGTGTTTCTGGAATTCGGAGGTGAAGTGTTTAACTTGAGTGATGGCGGCGATGACCGTTGCGGCCAAGCGTCTCTTTCTCCTGATTTTCGAAAGGCCCTGTTTGTTCGACAGCCACGTTACTAACCCAGAGTGCCAGCAATCATCAATTTTTTTCAAACACTATTGTCTACTGGAGGATAGCATTTATGTGCGTGTGAGGTAATTCTGGTATGCAGCAAGTGCGATTGTAATAGTCATGGTTTTGTCGTACTTAACATCTTCACTGCCACAACGCCCACAGCGCCCCGCTTTTAATAACGCGAACCACTCGCGGACTTCACTCCTAGCGGGAGTCCCTAAGACAAAGGAAACACTATCAGTAACCCAGCTTGTATAGCACCCAACTTGCTAATCGATTGGTCCAGGTCGGATTCTCATTGGTGCGCACAAAGAACATACGCCGCAACGGTAAACTAAGCTTTCTCAGTAGTCGGATGTGTATAGCTTTACTTTTGTGTGTAAAGTGGGCTTCGTCCATCTGGGTGCAACAGGTGTAAATTAGGTTACCGAAGTAATAATCTGCATCTACCCCCTTATGGGTAAATAGTGTCAAAGCTGCGGGCACATTCAACCACGGCCGATACATGCTCCTATCACCAACCAGTCGTATCTCAGGCTTCCCGAATGCCTTGACCGCTAAACGCATGTATTGGCTAATCATAGGATCAATTCCCATTCGAGTCGCCGCCACCCAATCCACAGCGACCAGGTCCTCTCCAGCGATAATGGTATGTGTCGGATTGGGACAGGTGTCAGCAAAGATGCCAAAAGGCCCATCCGCACTCAAATAGGCGTCCACCAGTCCGAAATGTACGGGAAAGGCAGCCAAATACTCAATGGCAGTGTGATAGATATCACGTGCGCAGTGATACTCCTTGAACTTATTGGCCAGCGGCAGCGCACCGTAGATGTTCTTGAGCGTCAAAGTGTAGTACGCGTACGCATGCGTCTTATTTTTTGCGAAAGAGATCCGAAAATTGGCATCGCGCCAGATAGTTGAGACCGGATGATTACCCAGGTGAGATCCGAGATGCCGATGCTCATGTGCATCCTCAGTCATGTCGACTACCTTGTAGCCGACTTTCTCGTCAAAATTCAGATACTGTGCCATTTCGCGCACGCTGCGTCGGTCGAAGTATTCACCGTACGTGCTCTGCGCCTCTACCACCGCAATATTCTCAAAGCCTGCAAGCGCCAGTCGCTTGGCCAGGTGCCCAACTAACTCCGGATCGGTGTAGGTTGACTCATCCCTCTTGTTATACGCGAACATAAAGTTTGGTTTAATCACGATTGAGAATTCCGCTCGGGCCTTATTTGAGGCAGCCAAGTGTTCCTCCACAAGATTATCAAAACCCGTTTTTTCCAGAGCCTTATCCAATGCGTCAAATTTGTTCTCATCCTTAATCGATGCTACAGTCACTTTCTTGT
>SOIH01000222.1 GCA_004376895.1 Anaerolineales bacterium
CGTGCGCACCTGATATTTCCCCGATCACCTACGCTGATAAATTCGCACCTCTGGATTTTCTCCAGAGGTGCGCTTCTTGTACGCCTTTAAAATATCTCCCTATCTCCGCATGGCTCCGGTCGAACCGCGCAGCTATTGGCGATTCCCACTACGTCTCATTTCCCAGATATTCCTGCGCCAGGCGCAAATTCTTCGCTTGCTCACGGACTCGTCTCCAGGCTTCTTCTACCCTCTGGATATCTCTGCGCACCTCCGGTAGTTCTCCATAGCGGACGCGATTGTAAGCCTCCGTTATCAACTCGATTTCATCAAAGTGGTTCGGGAAAAGCCCTCTCAAAGAGGGCAGGAACTCCAAGGGCGTTTGCACCTTTCGCCTTGGGCAGCCAAACTCCTCACAAAGACGCATGAGGCTTGCGTAGATCACACGCACACGCATAGCGCCGAATAATCGTCCACCACGCCGGAGCATCGAAAGGCGTTCTGATAGTGCTCCAACACTTGATCCAAGCATTTGACGGAACCAAGCGCCCACTCCTCCTGAATCGGAAATCGATTCCGTTGTACCCGAAGCACCCTCTCGGAATACGCTGCGGCGACGCGGAAGATTCGCCGTGCGCAGGATAAGCATCAGGAGTAAACCCACAAAGAGCCAGAGCACTACGGGTTTAACAAACGTTAGAGGTGGCAACGATTCCCAGAAACCTTGTATCAAGCTGCCTATTCCACTAAGGATTTCCATGACCTGCTCGAGTACCAATGCAACCTGCTCCTGAATCTCCTGAAAAAGTGGTGATGTCTGTAATTTGTTGTCAAGCAACGAGAATAGGAGCAGGACGATGAACACAAGTGGGCTTACGATTAATAGACCCAGTATCAACAAAACCCGAAGCAGAAAGTAAAAGGCTGCGACAACAAGGTCTCCAAATTCCACGGCTGCAAAATTCCCAAGGAACCAGGCGAGAACCGCAACACCCGTAGAAGCAACTGTCATACTTAACAACCACCCTATGTCGAACAGCCGAGCGCGCCCACCACGGAGCAATTCGATCGTTGCCGCACGCGCGGCACCGATCGCGAGCAAACTCGAGAATAAGTACAGCACGATCCCTATAGTCAGACCTTCCACACGCCGTAACGCGGAACAGATCCCAAGGGCAAGCAACATTACCGCTCCAAGGCGAAAACGATGAACCGCGTGCCTGGCATCAATCCATACGCTTGCGAGGCTCATGCCTCGAGTCCAAAGATAACCGGCAAAGGAGATAACGATAATCTCAACGGGGAGGAGCTGCTCTGCATTCTTGAAGGCATCGTTAATACTCACGAGTATGGTGCCTGCCTTTATCAGGCTATCGGCGTAAAAAAATATCTTCAAGAGGACGAGGACACCTACCAAGAAGACGGTAAGCATTATGACCCGCCGTGCGTTCTCGTGTAAATGTAAAAAGTGCATTCCTCTCGCTAAGGAATAAGCAATCGCGATCCATAAGCCTAAGAAGAGGGAAGATTCGCCGAGCGTCAAGAATAATTCTGGGGCTGCCAAGAATTGAAACCAGGCGACGATCCAACTGAGTTCCATCAGCATCATCGCAATCGCACTTAATTCTCTCCACGGACGCCAACTTAAGTGCAGGAAGCTATCGAAGATCTCATGGATTTCGCTGGGTCGCCCGGCCACAGTCAGACCTCACTTCACGGAGAATATCATTCTTGTGCGGGTGGTGTTTTAATGGTTGCTGGATGATGGATTCAAGATGCTTCACTTCTATGATTAATTGGATATGGTGTGCATGCACCGTCTGAAAGATGCATGTCAGGGTTCATCTGATGCAAAATTAATTACCCAGTCTCCTCATCAGGTTCCCCCCGCTTTCGTACAAGCTCCCAAGCGGATTCAACGTCCTCAACCTGCATACGCGTCTCGGGCAACTCTCCATAACGTACCCGAAGATAAGCTTGAGTGATCGCCGCTAGTTCCGTCTGAGAGGCTGGGAATATCCGCTCCAGGTTTTCCATGAATTCAAGTGGAGTGTCTGAAGGCACTCGGGGTTCCCCCAAGCGCGCGCTCAGTCTAAGAAGACTTGCGTAGATCCGTCGGATGCGAGCCGCGGCGATGAAACTCGCCGCTGGGTTTAAGCGAGAAATTCCTTCGATCGCCCGTTTCACTTGACCCTGCAGCAGAGCGAGCAGATAATCGGAGACCGATCCAGATAACGGTACTCGCTCATCTTCCTCATGAATTCTTACCAAGATCTCTGACTTGAATTTTCGCACCGTGTAAAGCACGATCCAAATTAGGAAAACAACTCCAATCATTGTGACTATCATGGCTATGACCGAGGCTATCTGAGGACCAGAACTCAATGACTGCATCTCCGGGAGACCTGATATCCACTCCTCTAGACCATCAAGCGCGGTTGGATCGATTACTTCCTCTAGTGGTAATTCGATCAACCTTAGAATCCAGGCTAATACAATTCCAAAGAAGTAGATGATCGGCCAGAGGATTATCTTCAACAAAGGGACTACGAACCGCCCCGCAACTGATAACAGACCACCAACCCACTCCGATATCGGACCCGCTGCAAGCAAGCCCAGTCCGCCAGCAATAGCCAGCAAACCGATTGCGAGAAGAGTCAATCCGACGACCCATTCTCGCTCAAAAGGAATCCCCCTGCCGCCGCGCAAACAACTTAGTGAAGAAAGTCGCGCCCCACCCATTGCAATCAGGCTCGAGAAAAGGAAAAGAGCCCCTCCAAGAATGGGAAGGCTGCGCCCGAGGGCAGCGGCAACAATTCCTATCGCCACGAGCGCCAGGACACCGCCATTGAACGCCCGCCTTATAAACCGGGGGCCAACGGCATGGCGCGCGATGGATAAGCCGCGGCGCCACAGGGAAATCACGGTGATGGCTAGCAGAAACTCAGGCTTGAAAAGAACGGAAAGACTCCCAAAACTTCTCAGGTAGCGGCTGATAATCCCGGCGATATTCAACTGCTCTTCAAGATATATCAAATTGCTTGCCGCCCAGAGCAAACCCGAGATTGCTACCGTAAGCAGCAAAACTTGAATGATCCCATCGTCCAATTCCACGAATTGGAGCACGCTTGCGACCAGGTAGGTCGCCAGGTATATCGCGCCAAAAACCATGAAGACCCGCCCGGCATGGAAATCCAGCAACCTCCCTGCCACAAGGGTATATGCCGCAGTAATCCAGCTTAAGTCCATCAACATTAGCGCCTGGGCTGTGAACACTTGCCAGAGGGGAAATCGCCGTATATTCAAGGTTGAGGGCATGCCGCCTGCGCTCGTGTTCATCGCTCGTTGCTCATTCCCCGACTTGATGACTTCCTCACTTCATCTTGCTCCTGAAAAGGTCTATGTAAGATCTCCATACCGGGAATTTCCATCGGCGGCTCTTCCGCCAGGGAGAGCAAGGTGATCTTCCGATTGTGTCTTTTTAGACGCACCAATGTTTCCATCAAAACCGGAGGGGTTACTGCGGAAATGACGAGCAAGCTCGCTCCATAGTGTACGCGTGGCATCTCATGGATAAGGAACTGCTCAAATGGGGTCATCACCATCGGTGTAATCCCCGCCAGGGCTTCGAGCAGAGCGCCAAGCTGATTTGGTGAACGGCCTGGGGGAATGTTCAGGGGTCGATCTGCGTGCGCGAGACATCCGTTTGAAATCAAGCCAACCTGATAACCATCCTGGATATACCGATCAGCGAAGGTAGCAGCGACGCTCACCAGATGCTCCAATAACTCGGGATAGACGCCCTCCCAATGCTTATCGAAGGTGCTCGTATTGAGGCAGATCATCGCAACCTGCGCCGAGGTAGGCTGAAAGACCTTGACCTGCAGTTGACCAGTGCGGGCCGTCGCTGGCCAATGGATTCGCCGAAACCCGTCCTCGGGTCGATACTCACGCACGCCCATGGGTTGATTCGGATCTTCGAAGATCCGACGTCTTGACCTGCGATCACCAAACGGGTCCTCTGCCGGCAGGTCTAAACGCTCAAGCGGTAAGATCTCCGGAAAAACTGTCAGATATTCAGCCTGCTCGTCTTTCCGTGAGAGCTCATACATGCCAAATACATCACCGGATTGAAGCGTTGCCGGACCGACCTTGTACAAGCCGCGTTTACGGAAGAGCAAGGTGTAACTCCTGCTCGTCTTCTCAAACCAACGCAGGCTAAATACATTCGTCAGTAGCCCTCGCTCCGGTAAATGTGAGGGCGCTAAGATAGCGTCGTCTTCCGGTCCTACAGCCAATGGCCAGGGATCTTCGATCCGCAGCCATGAGAGCGGAAGCGGCTTTTTATTTTCAACTTCTACTTGCAGCGGAACGTGCTCGCCCGGGAAAGCGCGACGGTAATACGGACGTCGGCGATAGTTGACACCATCAAGAGAGTGTCTGCGCCACCAGGAGGTGATGACCAGGAGCACCGCCAGTGCAGCTGAGAATGTAGTTAAATGTGGAATACGGGCGATCGCCCCGAAAAGAAAAACTATGCCCAAGAACGGTAGCCAGCGCTCTGGCGACATTTCAATCTTCTACAGGTACCGGAACGGAATCGACGATGTCCGCCACCATCTCTTCCGGTCGCCGCCCGCGCAGCTGCGCCTGAGGGGAGATCATCAGCCGATGTGTGAGCACGTGCGGTGCCATGAATTTAACATCGTCTGGGAGGACATACTCACGACCTTGTATCGCCGCCCACGCCTGCGAAGTTTGATAGAGCGCCAGTGTGGCTCGGGGGCTTGCTCCAAGTTCGATCTCCGCATGTTCGCGAGTAGCACGCGCCACCTTCACTATATAATTGCGAATTGATTCTTCAACACGGATGTCCTTGCGCTGTTCCTGGAGTTTGAGGACCTCCTCGTGTGTTGTTACCGCTTCGACCTCCTCCAGAGGGTCATCCGAACGGAAACGCTCAAGGATGTCATTTTCCTCCACCTCCGAGGGGTAACCGATTTCCACCCGCAGTAAAAAGCGGTCGATCTGCGCTTCGGGCAAAGGAAAAGTCCCTTCAAGCTCAATCGGATTCTGAGTCGCGAGCACAAGGAAGGGTCGCGGCTGGGGGTGTGTCACACCGTCTACGGTCACCTGACGCTCCTGCATTGCCTCCAGCAATGCAGATTGCGTGCGCGGGGTCGCACGGTTTATTTCATCTGCAAGCACAACCTGACTCATGATCGGACCAGGACGGAATTCGAACTCCTGCGTCTTTTGATTGAACCAGCTTAACCCGGTGACATCCGACGGCAGAAGGTCTGGGGTGAATTGGATGCGCCGGTAGCTTAAGCCCAGAGAGCTGGCCAGCGCGCGTGCGAGCGTCGTCTTGCCGATCCCGGGAACATCTTCAATCAATACATGACCTTCACAAAGCACGGAAACAAGGGTGAGTAGGATGGGTTCATCTTTACCGACGATTACTTTTTGGATGTTTTCCCGCAGCCGGCGGGTCGTTTCTGCGATCATGATCACCTCAAATTAATACCGTGGTTTTCGGTGTATAAACTATACCAGAGACCCCCTAGATGCGTTTATAAAGGGATTTTCAAGCGCGCGCATTGAGCGAGCATATGCCGTCCACAACTGCATGAACCCTCAACACCCGCGAGAGCAGGTATGTTTATTGTTTTGAGATTGGATTTCGTTGGGAAGGGGAAGGATCAGGCTACATAACCCGCCTGGTGAAGTTTCTCTGCCGCCTCGATTGTGGCCGGGATCGTGACCAGGATGCGAGTGCCACGCCCTGGTTGCGAATCGATTTTCAAGATCCCGTTTACAAGCTCGGCCCGCTCATACAGATTGACCATTCCAAGACTACCGCGTTTCTCATAGTTAGCCTGAACTTGCTTAACGTTAAACCCGACGCCATCATCTTCGATTTCCAACAGCAAATTATCTCCCCGGCGTTTCAACCGGATCCAGATATGTTTTGCGTTGGCGTGCTTGCGGGCATTGCCTACTGCTTCTTCAACGATGAAAAATATCACACCCTGCTTGCCGACTTCCATGTCGTCGACAATTCCGTTCTTTGCCTCGACGACAACATTCTGGCCGTGATTCTCCATCATCTTCTCAGAGAGTTGCTCTAGTGCTCCCAACAATCCTTCCGATTCAAGGACAAGAGGCCGTAGTGTAAAGAGCATTTGCCGGATCTCTTTTGTTGTGCGACGGGCAAGTTCTTCAATTTTAAAGAGTTCTTCTGCAGCTTGATTTGGATCGCGCTGGAGAAGCCGTCGGGCGAAGTTCACCCTCATTGCGATCGCTCCGATGGATTGTGTTGGCCCGTCATGCAGATCGCGGGCAAGCTTGTTGCGCGCGTTCTCCTGGATCTCGGCGATGCGCTCCTTCTCCTGCTCCAGATCGCTATAAAGACGAGCATTCTGCAGAGCGACCATTGCCTGTTGTGCGATAGCATCGAGCAGCTCGACCTGCTCCGGGTTGAAATACCCCTCATCCGGATGAGCGAAGAGCAGCGCACCATAGAGGTCCAGACCCACGACAAGTGGGATGCAAACGGCTGCACGGCATTTGTGCAAGGAAATAATGCGTTTCAGTTCGACATCCTGGCCTGGATTCTGGCAGAGCTGGGATTGCACACTGACCAATGCCTCTCCCACTACGCCTCGCGCTCCGGGCAGTGTGACACGTAAATCCGCAGCCGATAATCCTCGTGCGGAGGTGATATATAGCTCCTTATTCTCGAAGAGCATCAATGCGCTGATTAACTTTGTCTCTCTCTCACCCTCAAGTGCACTATTCGCGAGGTCAAGTGTCATCTCAAGCACTCGCTCGTAATTGAGCGTTGCGTTTAAATTCGCCGTCATCACCAGAAGGGATCTGAGCTTCTCGATCTCACGCTCCAAAGAGGCGACACGATTCTTCTTATCTCCACCGTGATTTTGACTTGAGTTGGGCGATTTATTTCGCTTGCGGCGAGAGCGATCCGAGAGCCATGCAATCGGGGGCAATGCTAAGAGAAGAAACGCAGGATCGAGCGCGGAAACCATTTTCGGCGCTGTCATCGATAAAGCTTTTACCAGCAAGTGCCCTAATTCAATCTGGTACACGACCACATCCTCAGCAAGCTAGAGTATTGTGCGCCGACTTCCCGCCTCGCCTTCACCTCGCATGCTCTGAGATATGGCGTCAGGCAGTCAGTCGAGCCATTGTCCTTGAATGTAGTATCACTCAAAAAACCGAGATTATCCCTTACAGTTCCCATACAATCGGAAGGCGGCTTACTTTCTCGCCGCCAAGAGACCCCCGGCTAACATTCCAATCAATTGAGAAACTGATTGAGCGTTGGAATGGAAATCGTTCACACGGATGTTTGTGTCTTCCTCTCCACATTATTCCGTGCTAGTACGTGAAGGGCAATCAGGGCGAAGATCATCACAGCAAAGCTGATGAGTTGCGCCCCGCGTATACTGCCGAAAATAATCAAGCTATCCCCGCGAAACCCTTCCAGAAACAGTCGCGAAATAGCCGAAAGCGCTAGGAAAAAGGTGAAGGTAAAGCCCGAGAAGAACCTTGTTTTACGTATCTGCAGGATCACCAACGTGACGCCCACGGCGAGCAGGAGTTCGTAAATCTGCGTGGGGTGTCTGTCTGCACCCCATAAAGCAATCGCCCAGGGGACAGTGGTCGGTGCTCCAAATGCATCACCGCTCGAGAGATGCGCCAGGGCAACGAAGATCACAAAAACTGCCGCCCCCGGCGTAAGCGTATCAATCGTCGGGAGAAGAGAGAGCCCCTTACGTTGAGCATAAATCATTGCGGCTATGAGCCCTACTGCAATGCCTTCCATGGTGGAGAGTGTATTCGGGTTAAGCGCGAGCAAGTTCAGTGGTTCACTTAAATAAAGATCGAGGTATCTAAACGCATACCCAAGGCGAGCACCAATAATCCCGGCGGCGAGAGCAATGAAGATCATATTGCTTATAAGCCCCGGATCTAGCTTATAGCGTGCCGTTTCTCGCTCGGCTACCAGTGTTCCGATCCACAAACCCGCCAGAAGCAGCAAGCCGGGCAATTGAATTGCGAGCGGTCCAATCTGAAGGATGGGGTACATCAGGGCACATCCTCCAGCAGTTGCTCGACGGTACTCTGCAGGGTGACTTCGCTCATCGGTCCCCCCACGATCACGCGCTGGATGACCCCATCATGATCGATAAAGAATGTCGTCGGCAAGGCGCGCATGAGGTATGCATTTCCAACCTCTCCGCTGGTGTCAAGCAGAATGGGGAATGTCAAGTTGAACTCCTGCACAAAATCTTCAACCGCAGCGATGTTATCTTGTGCTGTCATATTAACCGCCAGCACTTCCAACCCACGCTCATGATTCTCTTGATACACACGCTGTAATGCTGGCATTTCTGCCCGGCAGGGAGGGCACCAGGAAGCCCACAGGTTCAAAACAATCACTTTTCCGCGCATGTCGGAGAGTGAAATCTGGTCACCGGACAAGCTTTCGAGGGTGAAGTCGGGGGCTAGAAACCCCACTCTGGGGCTGGGGATCAATCCCCCTGTGGTTGCCTCGGCTGGTACCGCCGAGACCCATATCCATAACCCGCCTACGATCGCTGCGCTGATCACAACCAGCGACCAGCGCACAGGGTCTTGAACCAACGTGTGATATTTTTTCATCGCCCAGATATTCTACCGCGAATGGTGTCTCCCACCTCAGTATCGGATCTCACCACTTTCAAAGATGCTTCCGCGTTATTCTCTACCAGGGAACGAGCATAGATGTAGGGGATTTTCGATAAAGCAAGATCTCGATTTTACGGCGCTTCCAACCCATGCACCTCGAGCAGGTGAGGTTCTGCTAGGATTTGCGCCGTTGGTCCATCTGCGACGACCTTCCCTTCATCGATGATAACGGTCCGCTCAAAAAGTTCTGCCACCATGCGCATATCGTGTGTAGCAACAAGCATCGTTTGCGGTAAACCGCGCAGGAGTTGAATCAACTCGCGCCGCCCTCGCGGATCGAGTCCGGCCGTGGGTTCATCCAAAACCAGCACCTCAGGATCCATCGAAAGGACTGTCGCAATAGCCACACGTTTTTTCTCACCTTCGCTGAGATGATGCGGCACGCGCGCCTCCGAACCCGCCATGCCAACGTCTTCAAGCGCCTGCCTCACCTTCTGCGCCAATTCCTCTTTTGGAAGATCCATATAGAGTGGACCGAATGCCACGTCTTCATAGACACTCTGTGAAAAGAGTTGATCATCCGGGTCCTGGAACACCAATCCGACCAAGGCACGAATTTGCCTCAGACTGTCGTCGGTCAGTTCCTTCCCACAAACATGGACTTCCCCCTCACCGCGTAGTATCCCGTTCAAATGGAGTAGAAGCGTCGATTTCCCCGAACCGTTAGGCCCGACCAGAGCGGTCTTTTCACCCGGATTAATGAAAAGGCTCACGCCGCGTAAAGCCTTCCTACCGTCCGGATAGCTGAAGTGTAGATCCTGGATATCTAACGTATGGTGCATGCTCTACCTCAAGAACATCAATGAGAGCGCTCCGACGATCAGCAGGCTGAATACGATCAGGCTGATCCAATCGGATCCACGCATATGGAAGGTCGAAAAAGTGCGCATCTCGCCATCATAGCCCCGGGAGGCCATCGCCCCATAAACCCGTTCGCTGCGATCAAGCGAACGCAGGAAGAGGCTGCCGACCATGGATCCCGTCACTCGACCACGCCAAATAAGGGAAGGTTTTCCTTTGCCGGGGATCTCCGGGCTGCGCGCAGTACGTGCCCGCATCAGGCGTAAAACCTCGTTTGCCAAGATAAAAATATAACGATACATAAATGAGATCACCGCAACCAGGGGACGAGGTATACGCAGCGAGCACATCGCCCAGACCAAATCGGGAAAGGGTGTCGTTGCCGTCAATAGAATTCCAGCCTGGATGGCGATAAAAGTCCGAATCATGATGCTCACGAAGCGAATTGTCCCCGGTTCGGATATTGTCAGATTAAGGGCGGGAAAGCTGATGAGCGTAGGTCCCGGAATGATAAAAGGCAGTGGAGCTGCTGCAAGCAGAAATGGAATGGCAATAATCGATCGCCGCACGGCATAGAACGTCCCAAGTCTTGAAGCAGCCGCGTAGCCTAAGATCCCAAGCAATAGCGCAGCGAAGGCTATCCAGGATCCATCTCTTACAAGCCCAACAACAAGAATAAAAAAAAGTGTAACCACCACCTTAACCCGAGGGTCCAGGTGGTGGATCAGGCTCTCTCTGTGACGATATTGATCAGTCAGGTCAATATGCAAATTCTAATCCCCGACCGTTGACCGTTGGACTGAACTTCGGGCGATGAACCAGGCCAACCCGAATACCACCAGGGTTCCGACGGCGACAGCCAGAATCGTCGTAAGTACCGGGTCACTCAGGAAAGGCAGCGTGTAATCCGGCATCAATTCGTAGGATGGATTTTGTGCCAATCCCAAGAAACCCTGCAGCTCAGCGATGAATTCCAAGCCATCCGGGTGTGCTGACGCGAGCGGTGAGAAAGCAGCAACACCCAATGCAACGAGCAGACCGGCCAAGGTAAATGTCGCTGTGCGCCTCCCCGGCGCTGTTTCCCCGGTGGTTAACACTTGCGGTCGACTCGCTTGCAGAAGACCAATAGCCCCGACAGTTATAACAGCTTCGCCGAGGCCGATGAGGGCGTGGACGCCAGCCATCGCCGGCAGCCCTAAATGGAGCGGTGAAGTTCCCGAGACTGCCAACTCAATGGCTGCGGCGATTGCGCTGACTACAACCGACAGCCAGGCGCCTGTGAACCCCCCGATCAACCGAGATCGCGTTGTGGTCCCAAGAAAACGAACGACGAGCATATAGACGGCATAGCCTGTAAACGTAGTGATGACACCCATATTCAGGATATTCCAACCCATCACCAACAATCCGCCGTCCTGGAATAGCAGCGCCTGAACAGCGATGACGGCTGTCATGACCAATGTGCCCGCCCAAGGACCTAACACAATCGCCGCGAGCGTCCCGCCGAGAAGATGTCCGGATGTCCCGGCCGCGACGGGGAAATTAATCGCCTGGGCGGCGAAAATAAAAGCCGCCAAAATACCCATCAGCGGAACTTGCCGTTCACCGAGTTGATCCCTGGTTTGGCGAAGGGCAATCCCGATGAAAATCACCGCGAGAAACCATCCAACGAGGGATACGCCAATAGAAAGAAAACCATCCGGGATGTGTAAAGGTGTAGGTGAAAAAAACATTTGAAAATCCTCCTTATCCGAGCTACGAGACTGCCGGCTTCTGTTTACAGGTTTGGCATAGACCTTCCAACGTCAAGTGCTCGGAATCGATCCTGAAACTGGTTTCCTTTTCGACGCGTCGAGCGAATGCTTCGATCTCCTCCGTTTCCACTTCGAAGATAGAACCACATTCACGACATACAAGATGGCTGTGCGGGTGTTCGGGATCACACAGAGAGAAGCGCATTGGCTCTCCCCCAGCGGAGAGCATATTTATCATCCCTGCCCCCTGAAGCGATTCTACGGTCCGGTATACTGTAGCGAGGTTAAGCCCCGGGAGGCGTTCTCTCGCCCCCTCATACACTTGCTGAGCGGAAATGTGATCTTCCATATGCGCGATCGTCTCAAGAATGATCGTCCGTTGGGCAGTTACCCTGTATCCGCGCTCGCGGAGCTGTTCAGCAAGTCTTGTACCGCAGGACATAAGCAAATCCTTGTAGTTGCAAAGGTTTGCATAAACTTATCATCAAATACAAGCCCAGTCAAGCCAACCGGGGGTTAAACAACCGCGTCAGGAATCACCTAAGAAACGGCAACCGCTCAAACCCCCTCCGTATTATCATTCTTCACTCCCTGCCGTCGCTCAGAATGACATACCTGAACAGTTATTAAAAAAAAGAGCGGCTGAGAAATCCGCTCACGTATCTGCTTCGATTGCAGCCCGGCTTCAGCCTTGTTGGGCTTACTGGTTGAATTTAATTCACGGAAGAGTCCGCAGATAAGAGATTATCTCCCATATCTCTTGCTCGCTAAGCAGCGTGCCCCAGGCAGTCATCAATGAGTTATAGGGATCAAAATCCCCCCCGTCCGAAATTCGCCAGAACAGGTAACCATCGGTGTTTTCTTGCATTTGTTCTTGATCGGTGAAATCGGCAGGCGGTGGTTTTAACCCAGCCGCATCAGGTCCCTGCCCGCGTCCATCCTCGCCATGGCATTGGCTGCACAAAGCGACATACGCCTCGTTCCCGGAAGCGATCGCCGTGGGGTCGTCCGCCAGCGGATTGACCTTATCCTTATACTCGGCGGGAATTACTAGCGGCGCTTCAACGCCAGTCTCGCTGCTTATATAAATTTCCCGCGCTTCCTCACCCTCAGAACCAGCGCAGCCCGCTAGCACGAGAGACAATATTATCAGTATGATGAAAATATTCAGCGTGTTTCTTAGTCGCTTCATTGTTTTACATGCTCCTTCCGCCCTATCATAGCCCAATTCCCGGTCGATTCCTATCGGATCGACGGACGAGCTATCTTCAAGAATAGATCATGTCTGAAACCCTGCATATCCTTCTAGGGTCACGATCTCACCCTTAGACAGCATCAACATTGCGACAAACGAATCGGGAAGAGTCACCTTCATTCGCCTTCCGCCGCTGCCCACAGCATGCTTTTTGCCGCCATTTTTATACCGCTCGAGAACCATCCTTGCAAATCGGGTAGAAAAGGTGCATAAAGGACAACTTACGCTCCAAAGAGTGACTTTCCCCACTCCCGTTTAAGGAGGCTAGCCAGCATCATCTTAAAGAGTTCCGGACGTCGATAAACGAGGTTATTTATTCGTGAAGGGTGCCAGCGCATCCGATAATCTATTCCAAATCTTGAGTGTAACCCAAGGAAAATGGGGCGAGCGGATCGCAGAGAACATTGCGGCGAACGCACCCACGGATTGGGCAGTCCACTCTTGGACTGCGCCGCGCGTCTTGCCTCCCATCGTTGATGATCCAGAGGATTTCCTACCCCCTTCGCTCCCCCAGGTAGATCTTGTTCTCGCACTGGGCGAAGTCTCGGGCCTTGTTCAATTACTTCCCGATATCGTGAAGATGACTGGCGCAAAGGCCGTTGTCGCACCCATCGACCGCAACGAATCCGTGCCACCGGGGCTCGCCACCCAACTTACCCAGTGGCTTAAAGAGATGAACGTCCCCGTCGCACTGCCCAAGCCCTTCTGCTCCCTCGCGGCGGACAGCTACAACCGCAAGCCATTGGTTGAAACCTATGACGATCCCCTGATCCAGCGCTTCGCAGCGCATTTCGGGAAACCTGAATTTCGGGTAACGGTGGAGGACGAGAAGATTGTCGCCGTCGAGGTTCAGCGCGATTCAGCCTGTGGTTGTGCTAAATACGTTGCTGACAACCTCATCGGCGTGAAAGTCGATGAAGCTGTCGAAAAGACCGGCATGCTGCATCACCATTTCCCCTGCCTGGCAAGCATGAACCAGGACCGGGATTACAACGACACACTCATGCACGTCTCGGGGCACTTTCTCCAAGACGCGATCAAAGAGGGGCTGGGATCAAACCTTTCGACCCTCTACATCCAACCAGCTGGGCATGTTGACGAGAACCCCTAAGTAGGAGGAGGCGATGAAACAACTTATCCTCGAAATGCCAACCATGTACGCCGACCACCACGTCCTGAAAGTGCGGGAGGCGTTGGAGGGGCTCAAAGGCATTGAAGAAGCCTATGCTAGCTCCGCATGGAAAAAGCTCATGATCTCTTATAAGGAAAAGTCCATAAAACCAGCCGAGATCGAAAAAGCCCTTACGAAAGCGGGATATCCACCCGGAAAGGGCGCGACTCCCATCCTGGTTAAGGCTTCCCCCGATCTTAAACGTGACCCTCAATGGGAGAAGTTGGGCAGCAGGGTCACGGAGACAAATCAGAAGGACCTCGAAATGTCAGGCCAGTCTCGACGATAGTAGATGGTATTAAGGAGAAAATCACATGGCGAAAAAACTCAGAACCCCAGAAGAAGCCAGCCGCGATCCTGCAAGCATCGATCTCCTCCAGCTGGCCTGTGACAACGAGATTGAAACCGCCTTCTCTCGCGCAGATTCCATGGCTGCTTGCCCGATTGGAGCCGATGGGATGTGCTGCAAGGTCTGCGCCATGGGACCCTGCAGGTTGGTAAAGAAAGGTCAAACGGGCGTATGTGGAGCGACGATTGAAACAGTCGCGGCGCGCAACTTTGCCCGCATGGTGGCTGCCGGATCGGCCGCTCACTCTGACCACGGCCGCGGTATGGCATACACTCTCCTGGAGGCAGCCGAAGGTCACGCCCCGGATTACCAGGTGCGTGATCTCGCCAAACTGGAAGAGATAGCAGGCTATCTTGACGTCAAAGTAGATGGGAAACCTGTCAATGAATTGGCACGAGAAGTCGCTCTCGCTGCGCTCTATGAGTTCGGCAAAGCGGAGGGTGAGTTCAAATATCTGAGGCGAGCTCCTGCCAAACGCCAAGAGATCTGGAAAAAACTAGACATCGCACCCCGCAATATCGATCGCGAAGTCGTTGAGATGATGCACCGCACCCATATCGGAAACGACCAGGATGCCGAGCATATCCTCGACCACGCGCTGCGTTGTTCCATAGGAGATGGATGGGGCGGTTCCATGTTGGGTACCGACATTTCGGATATTCTCTTCGGTACTCCATCTCCTGTGCTCTCCAGAGCCAACCTAGGCATCCTCCAGGATGACGAAGTCAATATCGTCATCCATGGGCACGAACCCTCGCTCTCTGAGATGATCATCGCCGCCGCACAAGATCCAGAGATGATCGAGTACGCCAAGAGCAAGGGCGCCAAGGGCATCACCATGGGCGGCATCTGCTGCACAGCCAATGAAGCCCTTATGCGCCAGGGCGTGCCGCTGGCGGGCAACTTCCTGCAACAGGAGTTGGCAATCCTGACCGGCGCGGTCGATGCCATGGTGGTTGATATCCAGTGCATCATGCAGGGCATCGTAAAAACGGCCGAAAATTACCAGACGATGATCATCACCACATCACCAAAAGTCAAGATCACCGGTGCCACCCACATCGAGTTCGACGAACGGCGGGCATTGGAGATCGCCAAGGATATTGTACGCTTGGCGTGTGATCGCTTCCCGGAACGAGGTGAGACTCACATTCCAGATGAGACCGCAGAACTGATCCCCGGCTTCTCTCACGAGTACATCAATTACGCTCTGGGCGGATACTACCGCGGATCCCTGCGACCTCTGAACGATGCCATCATGTCGGGTCGAATCCGCGGCGTGGTAGCCAATATCGGCTGCAACAACGCTCGTGTGCGCCACGACGAAGTCTTTTACCACGTTGTCACCGAATTCCTGAAAAACGATGTGTTGGTGGTCGAAACCGGCTGCGGCGCCATCGCCAGCGCCAAACACGGATATATGACCCCCGAAGCCGCGCTCGAATACGCCGGTCCGGGCTTGCGTGAGGTGTGCGAGACCGTCGGCATGCCACCCGTGCTCCACCTGGGTTCTTGCGTGGATAACTCCCGCATCTTGACCGTGCTGTCACAAATGGCGACCGAAGGTGGATTAGGCGACGACATCAGCGACATCCCCGCTGTGGGCATGGCGCCCGAGTGGATGAGTGAGAAAGCCATTTCCATCGCCACCTACTGCGTCGCCTCCGGAGCCTATGTCATCCTAGGACACTCCAGCCCTGTGTCTGGGGTAGAAGAAGTGACCCGACTCATCACCGACGGCTGGGAAGAAAAAGTCGGCGGAAGGTTGGAATTCACCAACGACCCCGAGGAGATCGTCCGCCGGTCGCTGGCCCATATCGACAAGAAACGGGCTGCCCTCGGATTACCTGAATATGATCCCAGCAAGTGGGGCAAGAGCGGTGACTGGAGAATCCAGGAATTCATCGAGCTGCCATTTGCTGAAAAAATCGAAGCCGCCTACGGCAATTCGGCGAAGTAGGGAGGAGTTCAAACATGTCACGTTATATCGCTACTCGCGCTATCCGCGGAGCCAACGCTATCGTAGCCGAAGCCGAGGCCCTGCTGCAGAAGGCGATCGCCGACAAGGGTGCCGATCACCCTGTGGCTTTCCCCAATACTGCTTATTTCCTTCCTGTAATGTACGGCATGTTAGGCGCCGAGGTAACCACCCTCGGTCAGATCGAACCGATCTTGGAGCATGCCAAGAGCCTGCTCCATCCCTTGCCTGACGAGAAGCTCTGGGTCCCCTATCTGGGTGAAACGCTGGACAGCGGTATGTCGACCGTGCTTGCAGCTGAAGCCATCGAGGCGATCCGCTTCGTTTATGGCGAACAGCCCGAGCCCTATCCGGGCTTGGAGCTAGCCGGCGTCACCGACTATTCCAATTTTGGTTGGAACGGGTCTGGTCCTCCTGCAGATGGCCATCTCAACGGACCCATCGACGACATCCAGCTGCGTTCATGGGGTATCCAATTAGTGGACGGCCGCATGCCGGGCTTCGCCGCCATCATCGGCGCCGCCCACTCCAATGAGGCCGCCGTTGCCATCGTGCGCGAACTCCAGCGCCGCAGCATCCTCACGTTCCTTTCCGGCAATGTCAACGGCCGCTCGATCATCGACCAGCTGGTTGAGGAAGGGGTGGAGATGGGTTTCGACACCTATATCATTCCCTTCGGACGCGATACGCTTTCGGCTATCTATCCCGTAGGCTTTGCCACCCGATCGGCACTTACCTTCGGCGGCATGAAGGGCGGACAGTGGCGCGACATCTTGCTCTATAACAAGTACCGCGTCTTCGCATTCGCGCTCGCGCTGGGCGAGGTGGACGATCTCAAATATGCCGCCGCTGCCGGTGTGATCTCCTACGGCTTCCCCGTGATTGCCGATACCGTGATTCCGGAGATCCTGCCCACCGGCGTCACGCAGTACGAGCACGTAGTATCCATGCCCTGGAACGAGATCGAGGGTGACACGGAAGAGGAAAAGGCAGCCAAGCTGGTGCAGAAGTGCATCGAGGTGCGCGGCCTTAAGATCAAGATTAGCGAAGTTCCGGTTCCGGTTCCTTACGGTTCAGCCTTCGAGGGCGAAGTCGTACGTAAAAACGA
>SOIH01000005.1 GCA_004376895.1 Anaerolineales bacterium
CCGACACCCCCTGCACCCACACCCACTGTCTTCTTCCCCACTTTGGTCCCCACGCCAACATTTACACCCGAACCCATACCATCCCCCACAGCGGATATCACCTCGGGTTTGGGTACGATCGTTTTCTACGACGACTTCAGCCAGGATCAAGGCTGGATACCTCTGCATTCAAATCTCGGTGGATCGAGTTTATACGACGGTCGCTTTAGCTTATCCGTCCGACAGGCAAACGCTTTTTACACCGCCCTAAGCCCTGTCAAAATATTCACGGATGGTTATCTCGAGGTAGTGGTTCAAGCGGTGTTGTGCACGGATGATGATGAATTCGGTTTGATGTTCCGCGTCGACCCTTCTGGTGGACACTACCGTTTCACTCTGACCTGCAAAGGGGAAGCTCGCGTAACGCGTGTCTCTGAAGGTTCTGAAGTTGCTGTCGTTCCCAAGACAATCACCAATGCTTTGCTCCCCGGGCTGCTCGTCGACAACCGCCTGGGAGTCATCGCCGAGGGCGACCGCTTCCGCTTCTTCATCAACGGCGAGGAGGTGTTTACCGCGCGCGACCTTGGACTGCGCTGGGGAGGGCTGGGCTTGATCGTTCGCGCCAGGCGTGGTGGACAGACAACCGCTTCTTTCGATAACTTCATCGTCCGGATGCTACTGAACACTCCGACTCCAACGCACACATCGACACCCTGAGCGAAAATAAATGGCAAAAAAACGTACCTTTCGCAATCGTATGAACGACTTATCTCCAAAGGATTGGATTAAATTCCAAAAATCGTGGTTTAGTCACAATCCGCCTCCCAGACGTAAGGATGTCCTCCGCCATCCCGCGAAATTTCCAGAGACGCTCGCGCAGGAATTCATCGAATTCTTCACGAAGCGCGGCCAGATGGTCTTCGACCCGATGGTTGGAACTGGCTCAACACTGCTGGCCTGCTTGCGCAGCGGCAGGAGTGGTATCGGATTGGAGTTAAGCCCTACTTATGCTGAAATCGCACGAGAACTGATCACCGAAGAGCGCGAGCGCCTGGGTCCGACCGTAAGTGACCTCCACGTCGAGGTTCTCACCGGCGATGCAGCCGATCTCCAACCCTTCAATCTACCCCAGATCGATTATGTCCTGACTTCTCCTCCGTATTGGGACATGCTCCACGCGCGGGGGGCTGAGACTCAACGCCAGCGGCGGGATTCTTCTGAACTTGATGTAACCTACTCAGACGATCCTGCTGACCTGGGAAACATCGCTGACTATGATGAGTTCCTCGATCGTCTGGTCCAGATCTACGCTGGCCTCAAATCCTACCTGCGACCTCGTTCATACTTGACAGTGATATTGAAGAACGTCAAGAAGAAAGGGACGATATACCCACTCGCCTGGGATGTGGCTCGCAATCTCGCCGATGTGTACACGCTTAAAGATGAACGCGTTTGGGTGCAGGACAACATCCCCCTCGCGCCCTACGGCATGGGCAACGCCTGGGTAAGTAACATCCACCACCACTACTGTCTCCAATTCCGCTTTGAGCCTTAGGTTTTTTTCAAAAAACCAAACCGGGCTCTCCTATCCACCCTCCTTAACATTCGGAGATGTTTCAATCCAAAGCTGGAGGTACATCACATCAACATATGCTCCATGCTCACTTTAGCTAGGGCAGCGGGCAGACTAAGTTTCTTTCCATTGAATTTACCTCGATGAAAGTTGCACCCTCGCTTGAAGACAAGTATCCTTGTGCATCAAGAGACATCATCTCCAATCAGGACCCTGAGAATTCGAAATGTATTTGGCAATCGAAGGCGTTATAGGTGTAGGAAAAACATCTCTCGCCCGCCTTCTCCAACCTTCTTTTAATTCGGAATTGCTGCTCGAGATCTTCGAGGAAAATCCTTTTCTCGGAGATTTCTACGCAGACCGTGACCGCTACGCATTTCAAACCCAGATCTTCTTCCTTCTCAGCCGCTACCGACAGCAGCGGGAGGCTGTACCTGAGGCACTTGCCCGAGGAAACCTGATCGCCGATTACACATTCGAGAAGGACTCACTCTTCGCACAACTGAACCTTACAAACGATGAGCTTGACACGTACACCCTCGTTCATAAAGCTCTGGCGGAGCGCATTCAAACCCCTGACCTGATCGTGTATCTCAAAGTCGATACCGACACCGCGATGCAGCGCATCATGATGCGTGATCGCTCCTACGAGCGAAACATGGACCGAGATTATATCCATGCACTCAACGAAACTTATGAGTCATTTTTCGGTAGTAGTACAGGCGATTCGGTCCTCGCTATAGACACTACTCCGCTAGACTTTGTAGCGCACAAACCCCATCTCACCCACATCATTAACCGCATCAACTCCGCTCTCGGTATCCCCCCGTACCAACCAGAGCTTCCCCTCGAAGAAGGATCCGATTCGTGAGGATCTCTCGTGAACTATTAATCGACCTGGCGCGCCGTGAAGCCGAGCGTCGCGGCGCTGAAAACGATGTTCTCTCCGGATATCTGATCGGCAGCGTAGCAAGAGGCGAGCCCCAATTTGGAGACAGCGCCGACATCGATCTCGTGCTAATACATAAGAGTTCTCCCCCGGCCGCGCGAGAGATGATAAGCCTTTCTCAACAGGTTCATCTGGATATCGCCCATCATGGACAGGACTTGTATCTGAAGCCGAGCGCTTTGAGGGTTCACCCGTGGCTGGGCCCGTCTCTTTGTGAGCCGATCTTCCTCTATGATCCGGAACACTTCCTCGAGTGGGCTCAAGCCGGCGCTCGGGGCCAGTACTACCGAGCGGACCATACACACACGCGCGCCCGCGCCTTTCTGGATCGAGCCCGACAAACGACATCTCTGCTCCCTGTCTCAAGCCGCTGGGTGCGGACATACTGCCGAGCCGTACTCGAGGCGGCGAATGCAGTTGCCTGTCTCACAGGATTCCCCGTTGCCGGGCGGCGCCTCAGCCTCCAGTTGTCTGAGGCTGCCCAGAGCCTCGAATACCCGGATCTCTATGGAGGCTTCCTACAATTATTAGGTTCCGATTCGCTCCAAGACTGGTCCATCCCTGAGACACTGAGCGCCTGGGCTCGCACATTCGATGAAGCGAGTAATATCTCATCCGACCCTCTGCTGTCGTCTTGCCGCCGGGATTACTATCTAAACGCGTTCCAAGTATTGGCCGAGATGGGTGAAGCGAAGGCGATCCTTTGGCCCATGATCACCACATGGGAGCAAGCGCTCCACGCACTCAACCAACCCGAGAACCTAGAGCAGCCCCACTCTGGATGGATGCGCCTCCTGGAAGATTTAGGTTTGTCTTCCGAGAGACGCTCTGCCAAAATGGATGACCTTGAACAGTATCTGGATCGTAACGAAGCTCTTATCGAAGTTTGGGCAGAGAGGAGCGGCGCATGAACGGGGTGATTGAGGGTGGTACGAAGAAACGATTCGTCGCTGTGGCCGGTAATATCGGCGTTGGCAAATCAACTCTTGTCGAATTGCTCTCTGAACGTTTAGGCTGGGCTCCCTTCTACGAACCCGAAGGCGAAAACCCATACCTCGCTGATTTCTACGCAGACATGACGGCCTGGTCTTTCCACTCTCAAATTTTCTTCCTCACTCGCCGGCTCCTGGCACATCGTCAATTGCTGGATCACACGACTTCTGCGATTCAGGACCGCAGTGTATATGAAGACGCGGAGATCTTTGCCCATAATCTCTTCCTTCAGGGGAATATGGTCGAGCGTGATTATCAAACTTATCGCGACCTTTATCTCGTACTTACCCGATTCCTGCCGCCCCCAGATCTGGTTGTGTATTTACGGGCCTCTGTGGACACACTGCTAAACCGCATTGCCTTGCGAGGTCGCGACTACGAACGAACGATCAAGCCAGAATATCTCGCCAGGTTAAATGATCTCTATAAGTCATGGATTGAAGAATTCACCCTCTGCCCTGTGCTCACCGTCCCGGCTGACGATCTTGATTATGTTGCCAATGGCAGCCACCTCGATCTTATCGTCGAAAAGATCAACCATAAATTGGCGGGGAAGGAGGAAGTTGTCTTCGGGGAGGAGGAGGTCGCGCGCGTCAATGGTGTGATTAAATAGGAGAGTTGTAATCCCGAAGGATGCTTGTCGTGCACAATGATTTCCTATAGATATGCGGAATTGTTCGATTATAGAAAGAACCCGCTGCCAAGCGGGCTCTTTTTATCCCATGCTGGGGACGCTTATACCCAGCCCTGGTCTTTTAGGAATTTGGTGATGACAGGAATTTCCGTGTAGTTCCCCTTAAAGGCATCATATGCAGGCCATAGGGTCACGAACCAGACCAATGGGGCACAAATCCCTGCAACCCCAAACGTTATCGCGACGAGGACAATGATGAGGACCCAAATCGCGATGTTTAACGCAATCGATTGGACGGCGTGGAAACGCAGGAAGGGGATATCTTTCTTCTCCTCCATGAACAGGAGAACTAAGGCAACAATTGGAATGGGATAACCGAGCGCGGCCCATAATCTGTCGTCACTGGTTGTTTGGGGTTGGTTTTCCATGGCTTTTATATCCTCCACTTTTGAATATGCTGTTCACGGAAACAGTTCCATATTTTAGCGAGCAATCGAATAAGGAGTTCCTCTCGATTGAAGTGTTTCGCTCTTTATTCCACTACTTAACCTAACACCTCACCGTAAGATTGGGTGTGAATCACTGCAGTTGCTTGCGACTGCCTCATGAATCCTATACAATTCACAATGTGCGCGCCACTTATCGGGCGTCGACATTTCTGCTTCCATTGGAGTGAGCCCGATGACCATCCTTAAAGTCTCATCAGATTCACGCACTTCTGCTGTCGCTGGCGCAATTGCCGGAGTCGTCCGCGAGCACCAGCGGGCCGAAGTGCAGGCGATCGGCGCAGGGGCCGTTAACCAAGCTGTTAAAGCTGTCGCCATCGCCCGTGGTTATCTTCAAGAAGATGGGATTGACATCGTCTGCATCCCCGAGTTCACCACAGTTGATATCAGCGGGAAAGAACGCACCGCTATACGTCTCGTCGTCGAGCCTCGCTAACGAATATTTCACCACCTAAGTATTAAGTTTGATCTCCTTGCTCTTCTCCCAATTTACCATTGGGGAATTTTGAATTTCGTTTTTACATATCGAGTGTTATTTCACCTTTGATCTCGTGGGCCCTATTAATATTGTTTTATCCCCCGGGGATCCGGGGCAAATCTAGCATTAAATTCTCAATCGCCAACCTAACATTGGCATTCTTTTGAAGATCTCGTTTCAATCGTTCTATCCTGCCAAGATTCTCGCTGATCTGTCTCGCCGGGAGTGCACTAACCAGCATCTGAATGTCTTGCGCTCGGTCTACATTCCTCTGCTCCGCCATCGCATCATAGGCGAGCATCATCGCGTCTCGCCAAAGGCTAACCCAGTGTTCCAGAGCGCCAATCGCCCTCAACCGCGGATGCTCTCCCCCCCGCTTCCTTTCCCGCTCCCAATCTCGAGTCAATCGCTCCACGAACTTAAAGCGCTCGAGTCTACCAGTCTGTAAAATGTTGAGCAGGTCTTCAAGGTTTTCTGTTCGCTCATTCAGCAAGTCGGGGTTTGAAGCATAGTGAAACGCCCACCCCGGCCTCCCGGCAGCCAGCCGGGCGAGCAGCGCCGCCTGCTCATGCCCCTCCCCGCGCTCAATTAATGCCTCCTCGATTTGATCGCGAGAGACATCCCGTAGCGGCAGGATTTCACAACGGGAGGAGATCGTTGGCAACAGAGTCTCCTTCGACTGGGCGGTGAGGAGCATGACTACCTTCGACGCAGGTTCTTCGAGTGTTTTCAGCAGCGCATTGGCAGCATTTGCGTTCGCCTCATGAAATCGCAGCAGAAGCGCCACTCTCCTTTTTCCCTCGTATGGAGACAATGCCAATTGATGTTGTAATTCGCGGATTTGATCTATCTTGAGGATCCCACCCACATCCTCAGCTTCTACAATGTGAAGATCGGGGAATTGCTTACGCTGAATAAATTGACAAGACCTACATTGCCCACAGATCTCTCCTGGTTTTGCCGAATCAGAGCAATTCAAAGCCTGCGCAAAGCGCATCGCAAGCGTCCTCTTGCCAACACCATCGGGTCCAGTTATAAGATACGCTTGCCGAACGTTGTCGTTGGCGATATGCCGACCAAGCAAGTTCACCGCCCACTCGTGACCGATTAGCTCCCAGTTCATAAGCACCATTTTAATACCACCCATGGTTTAGCTACAAGTAATCATGGCATAATTAATTAAAACTGATTGGGTGATCTTTCGATTCAAGCGACTTGATCTATCAAGCACTGTCGCGGTATAAACCCTTCTATGCCTCTCTCTGCGCCTGATTTCTTACTTCGTGACATTCCCATCCGCGGTGATTTAATCCTCGCACCAATGGATGGCGTCTCTGATGTTCCCTTCCGAACACTTTGCCGTCGCTTCGGATCTTCAATGAGCTACACGGGTTTTGTGAACGCCATCCCGCTTATTCAAGGCGATGAACAATCCTGGCGTGAATTGGACTTCCTCCCTGAGGAACGTCCGGTCATCTTCCAGATCTTCGATCAATCAGAAGAGAATCTACTGGAAGCTGCCCTCCAAATTCAAGAACTACAACCTGATGCTATCGACATTAACATGGGTTGCTCATCGCGACGAGTGTCCAGCCGCGGGGCTGGCGCTGGTTTGCTGCGTGAGCCAGAAAAGATCGGGCGGATTATCCGTCGTTTATCCGACGCCTTAGAGGTGCCTGTTACCGCGAAGATACGGATTGGCTGGGATCAAACCAGCTTAAATTACTTGGAAGTTGCGCACGCCGTTGAAGACAATGGCGGCGCGCTCATCGCTGTTCACGCTCGTACGCGAAATCAAGGTTATCTCGGTGAAGCCGATTGGGACACAATTGCAGAGATAAAATCTGCAGTTACGATCCCCGTTATCGGGAATGGAGACGTACAAACACCTCAAGATATCGAGCGCCTGAAAATATCGACCGGATGTGATGGTGTGATGATTGGGCGGGGTGCGATCGGCAACCCCTGGATTTTCCAGCGGGTTCCGAGCGGGACGCCTCCTCTCGAGGATCGCATCCAAATTATGCAAGGGCATCTCGATCACATGATTTCCTATTACGGGGAAGGGCTTGGGATCATCCGCTTTCGTAAACACCTCAAGCGATACCTCGAACCGCTCTCGATCACAAAAGCAAATCTGCGCCCAATGCTGACTTGTGTAGACAAGCAACAACTCTCAGGCTTGTTGGATGCGCTCAAACATATTTATGGATAGTTCTGAACACAGTGATTGGATAGAGCAGCGCGTGCGCAGCACATGACGTAGTTTTTCGACGCCGGTCCTATAGCGTTGGCAGTCATCCATGCAGAACCACGGAGCGGAACGGAGGAGCCAGTGTATAATTCGACCACTCCTCTCCTGAGGCACTAAATGGCAGATCGACTCCATACCCTTCGTAATCTTCCTGCACTCTCTAGAATTCGCCGCAACCATGGTCTTGAACATGCGACGATCCACATACTCAGCCAACAATTTCCTAACCGCAGGTTTATTGGCCGATCCAATACCCGAGGGTTTTTCTTATACGGGGATGTCCCTGCCGATGCACTGGAATCGGCGGTTCAGGAAGCACTTCGTAGACTTCGCCAGGGCGAGCACCAACTGGCAATCCATCCCAACTGCGGAACGAATCTCGTCACTTCCGCGATTCTCGCCGGCGCAGCTTCCTTCGTAACATTAATGGGCAGCGAGCGTGAAAACTGGCGTCGTCGCCTTGAGCGCCTGCCACTCGCGGTCGCGGCAACGCTCCTGGCGTTGATCGTTTCCCAACCCGTCGGTCGCTCTGTTCAGCAACACATCACCACACAAGGTGACCCTGAGCGGCTTGAGGTTCTCTCGATACAACGTGTCCATAACAACTCGATTTCTGTCTACCACATCCTTACGAAGAACTGACGATATGACAAAACCTCCTCCAAGGGTCTACCTTCTAGTTGGCGATGATCGCTTCTCTATCTCTGAATTTGTCGCAACTTTGCGCAGCAAAATTGGTGACACAACAGTCGCAGATATGAACACGCAACAGTTCTCTGGGGACCATCTGGACCGCGGCGCCTTCGAAGAAGCCTGCATGTCAGTTCCTTTCATCTCCTCGCGCCGGATTGTTGTTCTAGACAATGCGCAGGATGTCCTGAAAGTGAAGGATTCAAGGGAGTTCTTAATTGCCCTGCTCGATCGTCTTCCTGATTCCACAGCGTTGGTCGTCATCGAGAATGTTCAGGCAAGAGGCAATAAATCGAAAAGGAAAACTTCTCCACTCGTGTCTTGGGTAAAAGCAAATCCCGATCTGGGCAAGATATGGCAGTTCAGCTCACCACACGGGGCGCAATTCATCTCCTGGGTCCAGGATCAATGTCGTTCGCTAGGCGGGGCGATGTCTGTAGACGCTGCCCGTCTGCTTGCCGAATCGGTGATGGATGATCCATATCTGGCCCATCAGGAGATCGTCAAATTGCTGGACTATGTTGATTTTGAGCGCCCGGTCGAGTTGGAGGATGTTGAAAAACTAACGCCATTCAGGGGTCAGACGAACATTTTTGCGATGGTCGATGCGGTCGGAGAGCGGCGAATGAGCGATGCCAGTCGATACTTACACAGCGTCCTATCGGAGGAAGACTCCTTCTATGTGTTTGCGATGGTTATCCGTCAATTCCGATTACTCCTCCAAGCCCAAGCTGCCTTGGAGGAGGGTAAAGAGATTGCGAGCGTTCTCAACCTTCCAAAGTTCGTCGCCCAGAAGATCACCTCGCAGGCACGAGCTTTTAGCGCCCCAGAACTCGAGCGCATCTACCATGAATTGCTTACCATCGACATCTCGGTGAAGAACAGTACGATCGACTTAGATGCAGCGCTGGAGGGTCTCATAGCTGCCACCACAAAACAAGCGTAATCGTTTACGATCCCCCCTTTTTGCCAAATCTTCTCTAGCTCACAATAATTTCCACAGCGGGTATGTCTGCGTCAGCCCCTCACAGACAACGCGCTCACTTCTTCGAAGTGCGCCCTCTTTCACCCACCCCGATATAGAAATGATCTGGCAAGACAGAAGAGCTGGTCCCAATTTTGAGTGAACCCACCTGCCCGGGGGCCTCTTGCGGGAGCGTCCTCGGGTTGACCAAACATAAGTTTGGCTGCCTCCCATATTTCTCGCTATAAAACCTGGATGCACGTTCAATGCGATCCCCAAAATCAACTTCTCGATTACCGTCAAACCACAGCATTCCCACTCTCACGCTCGCCTTCCCTTTCTCCCAGTGAGGGATTCCATACGCCAGATCCTTCGATTGAGATCGAATGAAACGCTGCAATGAAGGCCATCTACCGTAATCAGTTGGTATCGTTTTTTCTCTCGCACCTTACTGCCCCTTCGGTCTACCTCCGACCGATACCCTTCTATGGTCCGAACGTAGTGCCGCCGACCTCGCCAGGCAAACTCTAGCGGGTGCGATTCCCCGCTCGTCTTTAGAATACGGATCAGTTCACCAATCCCCATTGCTCTCATCATACCGACCATCCTATACTTCATCGCGCACATGTACATTGCACATCTCGGTTTGCTGCTCTAGAAATCTACAACCACCCCGAAACCACATTCCAATGGCTCATCACACCCTCTTGTGCGTACATCGATTGGAAAGAAGCGCTTGTGATCTTCCCCTCTCTCCTTGCATCATTCTTGCCAGAGTTATATTTCAATTAGAACTCGAGAGGGGCTGAAGATATTTTCAGTTTGCCGTCCACTTTTACGTACCCATAGCCCTTGAATTTGCGCAATCGAGATCAGATCCGTTTCAGTTCCACTTATCACCAAGCACCCTCATACCCAACCGTTTATCGCCCGTCACCCGTTTTGCGCGATTCGTACGGCGGTATCAAGGTCATGGACGTTGAGCCAGGCGACTTCGACAAGGCTTGAGACCGAGCCCACCTTGAAAGTAAAGCGGCCATCAAATGTCGTCCCCTTCCCTTGCTTGTGCGGATATGCCGTCGCCTTTACAAGCCCCGGTAAACGCTGTAGGGAAGACTCGATTGATTTCAGTGGGGGGCGATAGGCTGCAACCACATGGATGCCTGTATCCTGACCGCCGTCGATGACCGTCTTTAACAAGCCGATTCCATCCTCGCCCGCTGCCCGCAGCAAGCGATTTAGATCGTCGATGAAAAGAACCAGATGCGGTTTGCTAAAGCCCGAGAAACGACGTTGCTCGATCTCTTCACATATCCAAAGCAGGAGTTCTGCAGCGCAGCTTGCGTCCGTTGCGACGGCTGAGAGCGTGTGCGGCAGCGCATCCAGAATCGCAAGCTCCCGACCGCTTAGATCGATGCCGATGAAGTTCACTTCGGATCGGCGGCTGGTTAACGCAAGCGACACAAGAACTGCCCGCAAGAGCTCGGACTTCCCTGCGCCTTTCGGCGCGGCGATGAACATACCCCAGGTATTCTTGCGCGTGAAATCCAGCAGCAAGGGTCTTCCATTCGCTGCCATCCCGACGACTGCCTGCATCGCCTGCAATCCGTCTAATGCATGCATCAACGGGAGCAAGCGCAGTTCCTTGCCGCGCGAGAACGCAACCTCAATAGTTTGCTCTTGTGCTTCCCAGATATACCTGACGTCGACGCCGCCCAGCGACGCGGACACGTGATCCATCGCCTGCATGAGGTCATCCGCACGCAAACCGATTGCCGGGGCGAGATGGTAGCGGACACGATCCTCTTTCACTACGCCTCCATCCACACGCGCGGGTACCTGAATTTCGTTCAGCGCAGACTCAATTTGATCTGCCTGTTGTTCTAAATATGCCTGCTTGTAGAACGCCCCTTCCATATTCCACCTCCAGCGCCCCGTTAGGTTGGTTTAGAACGGGTGTTCTATTCTAGCAGAACCTTTGTTCTGTTGTCAAGTCGGTGTATTCGTTCCGGACACATCTCACCCACTCCATCTCTCCCCTGGAATATGTGAACCGGTGTATCGAATGAAGTTTGTGCTACAATCCAGATTGCCGTGAATGAGAATGAAACTCCGGTTGATATCCGGCCTTCCTCCATTGCTGGGACCTGGTATCCAGGCAGCGCAGATGCACTCGCCCAATCGATTGATCAATATTTAAACGCCGCCATAATCCACCCCCTGGACGGCGATGTAGTCGGGATCATCGCCCCCCACGCGGGGCACCGGTATTCGGGTCAAGTTGCTGCATATGCCTTCCGGCACCTGGAAAACCTCACGCCCGAGACGGTCGCCGTCATCTCGCCGCTGCACACCCCTGCACAAGGTCGAGTATTGACTAGCGGGCACGATGCCTATACAACCCCTCTCGGAGCCATCCCGGTGGACGCCGAGTCGCTAAACAGATTCCAGGATAACTTGGAACAAAACTACGGGATCGAACTAGTCCAATTACGGAACGACAGCGAACACTCACTCGAGATCGAATTGCCATTCCTACAACGGGTGTTTGATCATCCATTCCGGCTGCTGCCCATTATGCTTCACGATCAAGGGCTAGAGGCTGTTATGGCCACTGGCCATACACTGGGGAAAATACTAGAAGGGAAGCAGGCGGTTATCATTGCCAGCTCAGACCTCTCGCACTTTTACCCTGAAGCTGTTGCCAAGAGCCTCGATTCTGAAGTGCTTGCCCGTATCGAGGCTTTCGATCCACAAGGGGTTCTCTCCGTAGAAGAGAAGGGAACAGGATTCGCCTGCGGACGTGGCGCAATCGCTGCCGCTCTCTGGGCAGCCCAGGATCTCGGCGCTGACAAAGCAAAGATCGTGCAGCACGCAACTTCCGGCGATGTGACGATGGACTTCGATTCTGTTGTCGGCTATGGCGCTGCCGTCATTTATCGTTAACCATTTCTCTATTACCTCACCCATCCGAACGTGATGGATGGCAAATACAGGATGCGCACTTATGGACAACCATCAAATTTACATGGACAGGGTACTAGTTAGTTTGTTCTCATTAGCCGTATGACCACGGATTCCGCGATCTACTCATGCCCAGCCATCAAATGACTTGGATAAAGAATGGACGAATCAATTTTGTTTGACATTTTACGATTAGTCGCCGTATTGCTTCTGGTTCTCGCCAATGGCTTCTTTGTCGCCGCCGAATTTGCACTCGTTAGTGTACGGCGCACGCGCATCGCCACGTTGGTGGCCGATGGCAACACACGCGCCCGTTGGGTCCAGAAAGCCATTGATGACCCCGACCGCTTCATCGCGGCCACACAGCTTGGCATCACGCTTGCCAGCCTAGGGCTTGGATGGGTCGGTGAACCCGCCCTGAGCGGTTTCCTCATGCCAATTATCGAGTGGTTTCCGGTAGAAATTGAAAGCACGGTCTCCCACAGCCTCTCCTCTGCTCTAGCCTTTTCTATCATCACCTTCCTGCATGTTGTAGTCGGCGAGCTTGCACCAAAATCGATCGCACTCCAAAACCCCGAGAAGACATCGCTTGCAGTTGCCCAACCCACCGTCTGGACGGAGCGGGTCTTCAAACCCGTCATCTGGCTGCTTAACGGCTCCGGCAATGCGCTCCTGCGGTTTGCAGGGGTTAAACCCGCCTCCGGTCATGAATTGGTTCATTCCGTTGAGGAGTTAAAAATGCTCGTCAAAGCCAGCGCCGAGGAGGGCATGGTTGAAGTCGATGCCGAGGAGATGCTTCATGCCGTTTTCGATTTTGGAGATCTCCTCGTTCGCCAGGTGATGATTCCACGCACCGAGATGATCGCCGTCCCTGCAGACACCAAGGTGCCAGACATTCTTGACCTCGCCGCTCAAAATCCCTTCACCAAATTCCCGGTTTATGGCGATAACCTGGACCAGATCCTGGGCATCGTCCATATTAAAGACCTGATCCCGGGGATCAAGGATGTTGAGAACAATACTCGCAGCGCACGTGATCTTATGCGCGATGCCATCTTCATCCCCGAGACTGCAAGGGTGAGCACTTTACTTCACTTCTTCCGTATGCACCGGCGCCACATTACCATCGTCCTCGACGAATACGGAGGGACTGCGGGGATCGTCACTCTTGAGGACCTGCTTGAGGAAATCGTGGGCGAAGTTAGCGATCCTTTTGATCACGAACAGGATATCCTTCCCCTGCCTGATGGCTCAGCTCTCATAGACGGCCTTACGTTGATCGAAGAGGTTAATGAGCACTTTAACCTCAGCTTAAAAGACCCTCATTACGACACAATCGCAGGGTATGTACTTGGGAAACTGGAGCGTCTAGCGCAAGTTGGCGATGTGATCGTCATTGATGGTTTCCGTTTACGAGTTGAAGACCTCGACGGTTTTCGTATCGCCAGGGTTTCGATTCAGCCTCTGACCAGTCCCGATCAACAATCGAATACTGACACCACACACGAGTGACAAACCCGATGTATGTCGAGGTTGCGGTAAATCTCCCTCCTGTCCAAGGCACATTTGATTACCATGTGCCCACCCACTTGAGAGATAGGATCTCACTCGGTCACCTCGTGACCGCGCCATTTGGCAACCGCCGTATACAAGGCGTTGTAGTCGGCATGCCGAAAATACCAGCTGTACCTGATACGCGCCCCATTGATGAGTTGATTGACCCAGATCCCGTGTTGACGACTACACAACTCGATCTGGCAAAGTGGCTTGCCGGCGTCTATCATGCGCCGCTGATCGACTGCATCACCTTGATGATCCCACCCGGCCTCAGCCAACAGGCTGATTCCCACTACCACCTGCTCGATTCTGAGACCGCTGGCGAGACCCCCACGCAGACAAAAATACTCGCCTTGCTCAAGCGGCGCGGTGATCTTCGCGGCCGGCAGATTGCATACGCCCTCCCCCGTCTCCGCTGGCGTCCGGCGGCCGAAGCGCTTCTGCGCAAGGGAATCCTGAAACGACATTCCGTTCTCGATCCTCCCCATGTCCGTCCCCGACGAGTACGAAGCGCGCGCCTAGCACTCCCCCCGGATACGGCTATCGCAAATCTGGATGACATTGGCATTAAAGGTGGGCAGGCAGCCAAGAGACGACGCCGCATCCTGAAAGCACTGATCGAGGAGGGAGAGCCGCTCGAGGTGAGCTGGCTCTATGCTGAATACGGAGGCAAACGGGCTGATCTTGTTGTTCTAGAGGAGCGCGGATTAATTAGCTTAAGCGAGGCGGAAGTATGGCGGGACCCACTAGAAGGGCTTGACTTCGTCGCCAGCGACCCACCGAAGCTCACACAAGATCAACTGCAAGCATGGAAGGATGTCGGCCAAACAATTCTAAAATCTACGGGCGGAGAGCGTACCCGGCCCATCCTTCTTCACGGTGTGACAGGATCAGGGAAAACGGAACTTTATCTGCGCGCTGTTGCTGAAACCCTGGCGCAAGGGCGGAGCGCGATTGTATTGGTACCAGAAATCGCGCTTACCCCTCAGACTGTGCGCCGATTCTTGTCTAGATTTCCAGGGAGAGTCGGTCTTAGCCACTCTCAATTATCTCAAGGAGAGCGCTTCGATACCTGGAGGCGCTGCAGAGCCGGATTGCTGGACGTTATGGTTGGCCCACGCAGCGCCCTGTTTACTCCTTTCCCGAATATCGGACTCATCGTTCTTGACGAGTCCCACGACGATTCTTATAAAGAGCAGGAGAGGACCCCCCGCTACCATACTCTCCGAACTGCGGTTGCCTATGCGGAGATTCTTGGCGCGGCCTGTATATTTGGAACCGCAACTCCCTCGGTGGTCACTCGCTATCGCGCCGAACAAGGAAAGTACCGTTTACTGAAACTCCCACAGCGGATTCTGGGTCACCGCGAGCGTCTCGCACAACAGGCTGAACGCCTGGGTATCAAGGACCGTTATCAGGACGCCACGGGTGATGCTCGCTATATCGACCTGCCCCCGGTTCGAGTGGTCGACATGCGTCAGGAGTTGAAATCTGGCAACCGGTCGATCTTCAGCCGGGCGTTGCAGAAATCGCTCGACGAGATTCTTCATGCGGGTCATCAAGCCATCCTTTTTCTCAACCGCCGCGGTTCTTCAACCTATATCTTCTGCCGCGATTGCGGCTGGGTCGCACGATGCCCCCGCTGCGACTCCCCGCTCACACATCATACAAATTCCAGCCGGCTGACTTGCCATCACTGCGGCTATGCAGTAAAACCCAAAAAGCTTTGCCCAGCGTGTGGGGGCTCGCGCGTCAGAGAGTTTGGGGCAGGCACAGAACGTGTCCAGCATGAGGTCGAACGCATCTTCCCTCAGGCTCGCACAATACGCTGGGATTGGGACTCTACTCGCTCTCGAGGTTCGCACGATGTGATCCTTGCCCATTTTGCGGCGCACCGCGCCGATGTACTGATCGGCACGCAAATGCTGGCAAAAGGGTTGGATCTCCCTCTCGTAACGCTCGTCGGCGTTGTCTCCGCCGATACAAGTTTATACCTGCCCGATTTCCGCTCAGCTGAACGGACGTTTCAGGTACTCACGCAGGTCGCCGGACGCGCCGGGCGCGGTCTCCTGGGGGGGCGGGTCATCCTGCAAACCTACCAACCTGATCACTACGCCATTCGTGCCGCCTCCAAGCACGACCACGACGCTTTCTACCAGCATGAACTCCGCCACCGCGAGGAATTGAGATACCCTCCCTTCACCCGCTTGGTGAGTCTTGTTTATCGGCACACATCAGACACCAGGGCTCAAGAAGAGGCGGCGCGCCTTCATGGCACACTGAAAGTAAAGATCCAATCGACGGACCAAAAGATTGATTTAATCGGTCCCGCTCCCTGCTTCTTCAAACGCATTCGCGGTCAACATCGTTGGCAGATCATCCTGCGGGGAAGCGACCCGGCGTCTGTCATCCCGGACGAGTTCTCAAAGGGGTGGAGCATTAACGTCGATCCAATCAACTTGCTTTAACAGCCTGTTCGCAAATAAAACCCTGGAGCCCACCATGAGCGAAATTCGATCTTTCCTTGAGCGCCATTTGCAAAGCATTTTCGATGGCGATAGCCGTACCTACCACAAGACCACAGACGAAAACCTGACCCTTTACGAATGGTATGTCACGCCACATCGCATCGAAGGGATACCGTTCCACGACTTCATGATGACCGAAGCTGGCAGGGATGACACCGCCGGGCTTGCACTTGACCCGCACCCAGAGGGCAGTTCCCCACAGGACAAAGGCCGCGTTCGATTTAATTTGGCCAATTACCAGGAACAAGTCTTTGGGGAGTCAGCGGTCTGCTCTTACACCCTACTCATCTCAAAAGGAACAGCCAGAGGAGTGGAAGTTCTAAGCTACAACGAAAGTCGTGTGCTTGTGAAAATTGAAGGTTCCTGGAAGGTTGTCCACGTGCATAAATCCCCGAGCTGGAATGCCCCGTTCCAACCACCTACAGGGTGATCAACTGCGACCTTGAATTAGGCATTTAGCCAAGAAATGATATAAAATAATTAAACCAATATGATTCATCACCACTCACAATCGGGCTTCTCCCCACCAGCATCAGATTAACAGCACCCGATCAAACCTCTCCGTTGAAGGAGGAAATTCCCATGATAAAAGTCATTGCGGACAGCACCTGTAACTTATCTCAAGAGACACTCGATCAATATGACATCCGCATCGCCCCGATCCCGATACAGTTCGGTGATGAGACCTTCGAAGAGGGGGTGGATATCGATCGCGATCTTTTCTATAAAAAGATCGAAGAGACGGGCATCATGCCGACCTCATCCCAGCCCACGCCTGCATGGTTTGGGCGCTATTACAAAGAACTTCACCAGCAAGGACACTCCATCCTGGTGATCACCGTCACCGGAAAACACAGCGGAACCTACAACTCCGCAAACATGGCGAAGTCGTTAGCCCCCGATGCGGACGTGCACGTCTTTGATTCAAAAAGCATCTCTCTGGGCAC
>SOIH01000207.1 GCA_004376895.1 Anaerolineales bacterium
GAGGGATCTTCATGGAGGCTGAGCTCGAGCCAACCGGTCCTATCGACTTCGACCCATGCAACGGCTGCGACATGCCCTGCCATAAAGCCTGCCCGAGAGATGCGTTCCGAAGCGGCTCCTTTGAGAGGCCGTACTGCAAGGATGAAAACGACGAACGATATGCCAATCAGGAAATGCTCGATGGTTCGATCATGGGGATCGAGGAGGCCAGCTTGGTCATGAAGCCTTGCCGGAACTGCGAGTTCGCGTGTCCCGTCGCGCAGGGTGCATCGCTGTCCACAGGAGACAGCTCTTGAATAGTATGGGATAGCCACCTTTAGCGTACCTCAGTCGCAGGGCTTTCTTGTTGATTTTGCTGACGCTTGTCTTGTCGATACCCGAGCTAGATGCGAACTAAAATGACGCGTGGGAATGGAAGAACAGGTTGCCTAAACAAGAAACGCGTTGATCCGTCTTGCCTAGTAAAAAAAGGTTAAGTAGATTGACTAGTTTTGAAAATCTGAAGCTCAAACTAACTGAAGGGGAACAGAGTATTTTGGATGGGCAGCAAGGCCAAACCATGCAGCGCGTATTGAAAACACTCGTCCTTTACGGGGAAGCTTTGGGTGCTGAAAGGCTAGTTGAATTAAATGGCGATGGACACTTCGTCATCGCCTGGGCGACCCCTGGGATAGCGCCCTCCTTCAAAATGCTCGACGAACTTATCGATGCAGGTCTGAAGACCAAGCTCCCATTCACGCTCGATCCTTCTGCCCCATTGGATTTTGAAAATTGGAGGTTGAGGCCTGAGCAGGAGCGGCTGCTTGAGGAGATGTATCGCGATCAAGGGCGCTACGACGAGAAGATACTGCAATTAGGTCTTCGTGACCGGGATGCCTATAGCTGTAATCCTTTCGACCCAGAAGTAGGAAATCTTCCAGAGAAAGGTTCGATCCTGGCTTGGTCCGAATCCGCTTGTGCAATCTATGCCAACTCGGTACTTGGCGCCAGGACAAATATCAATGGCGCAATTATTGATTTGCTGTCCTATATTGCTGGAAAGACACCCCTTGCCGGTTTGTTGATGGACGAGGGGCGGCAAGCTGACTCGTTGGTGGAAATTACGACAGAGGAATTACCTCTACCGCAATTGCTTGGGACTGTGATCGGGATGAAAGTTTTGGATGGCGTACCCTACATCACTGGGTTGGATCGATTCTTAGGAAAGGGGCTATCTGACGGGACCAAAGATTACCTGCGTGAAATGGGCGCAGCGTGCGCAACCTACAGCGCCGTGGGACTCTTCCATGTGGAAAACATTACCCCCGAAGCCGTCGAGCAGGGCAGCGACTTGCTCCTTCCAGATTACACCCGCTTCCAGATTGACGATAAGGCAATTCGAAAACTTGAGGGTACTTTTTCAGATGGGTGGCCGGATCGTGATGCAAAACCTGAAAAATGCTTCATTGGCTGTCCGCACTTGAGTTTACGACAGTTGAATTGGTGGTCAGAAAAGATCCTCAAAAGACTGGAATCACAAAACAAGAACCGTCTTGCAGTGGAAACCATCCTGTGCGCTGCTCCGGGGGTGATCGAGAAATACAGATCAGATCGAATGACGTACGAGGGAATGTTAGATGTTGGAGTTAGGTTTAGCACTTCTTGCGCGGAAACGCTTTATGAAGGGGAAGTGTGTACAGGTGATGCAATTATCACTAACTCCAGTAAATTGAAGGCATACTCAACAGCTAGATTTTTTCCGGACGAAGAACTGGTAGGAATATTGGTTGATGGAGTGATCCCGGGTGGAGATTAATGGTGTGTCAACCTTCAAAGGAAGGCCCATTCTCGCTGGAAAAATGGATGGAGAGGCTCTTGTCTCTCGTAAGGGCTTCAACACCTATGCCAGTTTTTCGACCAGCATGCTGACGAAAGCAAAAGTTGCAATTTGTTCTGATCGGAGAAATGAGGAGCTTCACGGGAAAGAATTAACAGGAAAAGTCCTCTGCATTCCTAAAACGATCGGTTCCACTTCAAGCGGTGCTGTGTGGGAACGGATTGTTCAAATGGGAATCGCTCCGAAGGCGGTATTGTTTTCGCAACAGATTGATTCTCTTGCTGCCGGAGGATTAATTATCGCTGATGTGTGGACAAAAATACGCATCATTGCCATCGACCGATTGGGGCATGAATTCCTTGATCTCGTTCAAGATGGCGATCGAATCGATATCGAATGGGACGGGACCGTACACATTACAAAATACAACAGATAGTTTCACGTGACCATGAATTGTCTCACTACGGGGAGGGAAAGATGCCAGCAAAGGCTTCATCCAAAGAAAAAGTTCATGACACTGGATCTGCGGATTTGATTGAACGCGATCGAGCCGCTGTTGCCGGGACCATTTATCGATACACCGATATCACCTTCCAACGCGGTGAAGGTGTGTATCTCTACGATTTTGGGGGTCGCAAGTATTTGGACTTTGTAGCAGGCATCGCCACCATGAACGTAGGTCACTGTCACCCGTCGGTGGTGGAAGCAATCTCCGATCAAGCCGGGAAACTCATCCATGGCGCAAGCCATGTGGGCTATATGAAGCCATATGTAGACATGCTTGAGGCGCTTAAAGCCACTGCCCCGGGCGATCTCAAGAACGGGAAAGGCATCCTGATGAACAGCGGGTCCGAGGCCGTAGAAACAGGGATAAAGCTGGCTCGCTACGTGACCAACCGCCCCATGATCCTTGCATTTACAGACAGCTTCCATGGTCGAACCATGGGCGCTCTATCGCTTACTGCCAGCAGCCCAATTTATCGGCATCGTCTCCCCAGCCTGCTCACAGGGGTGTATCACGTACCCTATCCGTACTGCTACCGCTGCCCCCTGAAGCACGAGTCACCTGAAACATGCAATCTAGCGTGCCTCAACCTGGTGGAAAAGGCTCTTGAGACCGTAGTCCCTCCCCAGGACTTGGCAGGCATCATCGTCGAACCCATTGCCGGTGAGGGGGGGTACATCGTGCCCCCCGACGGATTCTTGGGTGGACTGCGGGAGATCTGCGACTGCCACGGAGCGTTACTGATTGCAGATGAAGTGCAAACTGGGTTGGGCCGCACCGGGAAAATGTTCGCTGTGGAGCATTGGGATGTGGTGCCCGATA
Organism: Anaerolineales bacterium; assembly: GCA_004376895.1. Taxonomy (GTDB): domain Bacteria; phylum Chloroflexota; class Anaerolineae; order Anaerolineales; family E44-bin32; genus E44-bin32. The sequence goes on from SOIH01000207.1 coordinate 3,144, forward strand.
TCATCTGCATGGCAAAAGCGCTGGGAGGTGGTTTACCTTTAGGCGCAATCTTAGCCAAGAAAGATCTGGTTGACGCCTGGCCTCCAGCTGCTCATGGCACCACCTTCGGCGGCAATCCCGTCGCCTGTCGGGCTGGATTAACTTCTTTGCGGATCATTCAAGAAGAGAATCTAATGGATCATGCAATTAAGGTGGGCGACCACATTCAAGACAGTTTCCGGGAAGCCCAGGGTGAGTTACCCATGATCGGTGATATCCGCGGGAAAGGGCTTATGGTGGCAGTGGAGCTGATCAACGCCGACGGTAGTCCTGCCACCGAGATTATCAAGGCGATTATCAGGGAGATTGGAGCTAAAGGGATTGTACTCACCAAATGTGGTGCTAGTGCGCTGCGATTGGCTCCTCCGCTCATCATCACTCAAGGTCAAGTCGATGAGGGAGTGGATATCATCCTTGAATTATTACGAGAACATCAATGGTAGGTTGGCTGTTGTAAAACATTATCATGAGACAAAGATAGGGAGAGTCGTATGCAGAAGCAGATCTGGCGCGCGAATGTGATTGATCAGGTTGTGAGCAGGGAAACGGTACCTGACAGTTGGATTCGTCTGGGAGGCCGGGGACTGATTCCGCATATCTTGCTCGATGAAGGCGATCCAAGTGGAGATCCACTGGGCCCAGGCAATAAATTGATCTTTACGCCTGGCCTGCTTGCCGGGCACATGGTTTCGTCGTGCGATCGGATATCCATTGGTGGCAAAAGCCCGCTGACTGGCGGTATCAAGGAGAGCAATGCAGGCGGCTCAACCGGATTAAAACTGGCGCGTCTTGGAATCCACGCTTTGATTGTTGAAGGACAACCGGAACAGGGAAGCTGGTGGGTGCTTCGGTTGGATGCCGAAGGTGGTTCGTTCGAACCTGCGGGTGAACTTCTCGGATTAGGTGTCTACGAAGCGAGCGAACGTTTACTCGACAAGTACGGCCGCCGTGTGGGAATCGCGTTGATTGGCCCCGGAGGCGAACAAGGATTCCTAAGCGCTGGAATTCAGAATCTCGATAAAGACAATGAACCCTCGCGCATCAGCGCCCGTGGAGGATTGGGCGCTGTGATGGGGAGTAAAGGTCTCAAGGCGATTGTCATCGACGATGAAGGTGGCACCACGCCCACATTGGCGGATAAAGAACTCTTTAGGGCAGCACAGAAAAAATACACAGACGCACTGCTTGAGCATCCCCAGATCGCTGTTTATTCCCAATATGGCACCGCCGGCATGGCATCGTTGTGCGATGGGTTAGGCGCGTTGCCGACGTGCGGTTTTTCCGCCGGCCATTTTGAGTCAGTAGAGAAGATCAGCGGCGATGCGATGCATGACCTTCTGAGTGAACGCGGTGGAGAAAGCAACACCACCCACGCTTGCATGCCCGGATGCGTCATCCTCTGCTCGAATTGTTTTGCAGATGAAAATGGTAAAGCCATCGTTTCGCCTGTCGAGTATGAGACTATTGGACTGATCGGATCCAACTTGGGAATCGACAACCTCGACAGCATCGCCCGGATCAATAGAGAATTGAATGATCTAGGATGCGACACGATTGAGATTGGCGCGGCGTTGGGGGTAGCAGCCGAGGCCGGCTTAATGGCATTCGGCGATGCCGACAAAGCGCTGGAACTGATCGGTGAGATGCGATCAGGCACAGAATTGGGGAGGCTGCTTGGAAGCGGAGCGGCCCGTACCGCCGAAAAGCTCGGCGTGTCACGTGTACCTGCGGTCAAGGGGCAGGCGTTGTCCGCTTATGACCCTCGGGCGATTAAGGGTACCGGCGTGACCTATGCCACCTCGCCGCAAGGAGCGGACCACACCGCTGGGCTGACAATCCGCAAGAAGATCAACCATCTCAAACCGGAAGGCCAGGTTGACATTTCTCGCGCGGGGCAGATCAGCATGGCCGGCTACGACACGCTCGGTATTTGTCTTTTTGGAACCTTCGGCTTCGCTGAGGTCCCCGAAACTATACCTGAGCTGCTAAACGGTCGCTATGGCTGGAACGTGAGTGACGATATTCTCGCCGAACTGGGGCGGGAAACGTTGACGCTCGAGAGGGAATTCAATAAGGCCGCGGGATTCACCAACCAGGATGATCGTTTACCAGATTGGCTCAGGACGGAGCCGCTACCGCCCCATAACACGGTTTTCGACGTACCCGACGAAGAATTGGACGGACTGTTCAATTGGTAATACACAGCATTCTGCATTCTGTCTACCGCAAGATGGATCTTGATAGCCCACAAAGGTATCTGGAGCTTGAAATGGAGGCTGGAACCACACTTAGCGGCGTGATTGAGCTTTTGGGGTACGAGGATCAGTTCGATAACATGCTGGTGGTGGTCAATGGCCAAATCGCCGATCGAGATGATACTCCCAACGATGGCGACACCATTGACACAAGATGAGGAGGGTATATTGAAAATATTGCGGACATTGTGAAATCGCTGCTTCTGT
>SOIH01000059.1 GCA_004376895.1 Anaerolineales bacterium
TGGTTCAGTGGCCAAGTTTTTGATATGGGAAAAATGAGCCGAGATCTGAAAATTGAGATCGCCGAGCGCAAAAGGGCGGAAGAAAGGGCCCACCACCTCAACGCCCTATTGCGGGCTATCCGCAATGTCGGCCAACTCATTGCCAGGGAAAAGGATCGGGATCATCTGCTTCAAGGCGCATGCGAGTGCCTCAGTGAGGCTCGTGGCTACCATAGTACCTGGATTGTGTTCTTGGATGAATCCGGCAAAGTAAAGGCAGCGGCCGAAGCAGGATTAGGTGAGGATTTCCAGTCCCTGATAGATCGTGCCAAGTGTGGCGAGTGGAACCATTGTGCAGAAAGGGCACTATCGCAAACTGGAGCTTCTGTAATCGAGGACCCAGCCTCTGTCTGCGGTGACTGTTTATTAGCCAAGAAATGTATTGGCAGGAAAGCTATCGCCACCCGCCTGGAATATGGGGAAGAAGTCTTTGGCCTAATGGTTGCCTCTATCGACAGCGATCGCGCCATTGATAAGGAAGAACAGAGCCTATTCGAAGAGGTTGCTGGAGACATTTCCTTCGCCCTGCACAGCATCCAGCTGGAAGAAGAGCGCAGGCGGGCAGAGGGGGCATTACTTCTCGAGCGGTCCCGTCTGGAAGCCCTGTTGCAACTTAGCCAGATGGCAGCAGCACCGCTGAAGGAAATTATGGACTTTGCCTTGGAAGCAGCGGTCCGGCTGACAGAGAGCAAGATCGGTTACCTTGCGTTTATGAATGAGGATGAGACGGTTCTCACAATGCATTCCTGGTCGAAAACGGCCATGGAACAATGCGCTATTATCGACAAGCCAATCGTCTATCCTGTGGAGGCTACAGGACTTTGGGGAGAAGCAGTACGTCAGCGTAAGCCTGTCATAACCAACGACTACTCTGCCCCCAATCCAATGAAAAAAGAATATCCGAAAGGCCATGTCGCGGTAGTACGTCATATGAACATCCCCGTGTTTGACGGCGATCACATCGTTGCCGTAGCAGGTGTGGGTAACAAAGATGTATGCTACGAGGAGTCTGATATTCGACAACTCACACTATTGATGCAAGGCATGTGGAGGCTCATTCAACGAAAACAAGCTGAGCAGGAGCTAAAAGAGGCTCATGATAAGCTGGAAAAACGGGTGGAAGAGCGCACCGCTGCACTGGCCGGTGCTAACCAGGAACTGAAGCGGGAAATAGCCGAACGCAAAAGGGCGGAAGAGGTGATCAAAGACTCCCAGGCCTTGTACTCGTCCCTCGTCGAGAATTTGCCCGTCCACGTGCTTCGCAAGGATATTGACGGTCGATTCACATTTGCGAACCAGTCGTTTTGTGATTTGTTAGGAAAGCCGCTTGATGAGATTACTGGTAAGACAGACTTCGATTTCTATCCGGAAGAACTGGCACAGAAATACCGTCGGGACGACCAGCGAGTGCTGGAGACCGGCGAATTATTCGAGGCCGTTGAAGAAAATAAAAAGAATGATGAGGTCCGTTATGTCCAGGTGATGAAATCCGCAGTGCGCGATGCCAGCAGGAAGATTGTAGGTGTACAAGTAATCTTCTGGGACGTCACGGAGCGCAAAAAGGCAGAAAAGGATCTTGCTTACGAGCGTTTCCTTTTGGCGACGCTTATGGACAATTCGCCGGATTACATCTACTTCAAGGACATCGAGAGCCGCTTTATTCGAATCAGCAAAGCACTGGCGGATTACTTTAACATGAGGGGGCCTTCCGAGGCAATCGGCAAGACAGACTTCGACATTTTCGAACCGGATCGGGCCAGGCAGTACCTGGCCGATGAACAGGAAATAATGAGGAAAGGTAAACCTGTTGTGGACAAGGAGGAAGAGCAACCCTGGCCCGACGGGAGGGTGAGATGGGTTTCTACGAGCAAGGACCCTCTACTCAGTCCTGAAGGAGAAGTCATCGGCACCTTCGGTATTTCTCGGGATATCACCGATCGAAAGAACGCCGAGGTGCAAATGCAGGCAGCCAGAGAAGCTGCCGAGGTCGCCAATCGGGCGAAGAGTGATTTCCTGGCCACCATGAGCCACGAGATCCGAACTCCGATGAACGGCATTATCGGGATGATAGATCTTTTGCTTAGCACAAATCCTACCGATCAGCAGCGTATGTATCTTGATCTGGCCAGCCAATCAGCCCAGACGCTTCTGCGGTTGATAAACAACATCCTGGACTTTTCTAAAATCGAGGCTGGTAAGTTTGAGCTTGAATCGGTCGGTTTCAAGTTGCGCGATACTCTTGGTGATACGCTCCAGACACTCGCCGGTCGCGCTTCTGAAAAAGGTTTGGAATTGACATACCACATTCCCCCTGACGTGCCGGATGACCTGGTTGGTGATCCGGGACGCCTTTGCCAGATCATGGTCAATCTTACCGGCAATGCTGTCAAATTCACCGAACAGGGTGAAATCGCTGTTGATGTAAAGCTGGAATCACGAGTCGATAACAATGTGCATTTGCATTTTAGCGTTAGTGACACCGGCCCTGGTATTCCACCGGAAAAACAGCGTTTAATCTTTGAGGCTTTCCGCCAGGCCGACAGTTCTATGTCTCGTCGGTATGGAGGCACTGGTTTGGGCTTGGCGATTTCGTCACATTTGGTTGAGCTGATGAAAGGACGAATGTGGATCGAGAGCAAAGTTGGAAAGGGTAGCACGTTTCATTTCATAGCTGTCTTCTCCTTGCAGAAAGAAGTATCGATTGAGCCGGCATCTGAGCCCACGACTTTGTATGGTCTTCGTGTGCTGGTTGTGGACGATAATGAAACAAACCGGTTGATTCTTGAGGAAATGCTGAATAACTGGCGAATGAAACCGACCACCGTGGATTCTGGTCGGACAGCACTGGTAGAGATGGACAGAGCCGCCAAAGCTGGCAAACCTTTTTACCTGGCGTTATTGGATGGAATGATGCCCCAGATGGATGGTTTTACGCTGGCCGAGAAGATCAAACAGACCCCTGGCCTGAGTGAGACCAAACTTATCATATTGTCATCGGCAGGGAATTTAGAAGGTAGAGCCCGTTGTCGCCAGTTGGGTATCGACTATTGCCTTATGAAACCGGTGAAACAATCGGAGCTCTTGGATTCTATTGTAACGGTTCTCAGCGTCGCTACAGCTGACAAAATCTCCCAGAAGGCCACTGGCTGCGAACCTCCAGACAGTATCGCTTCCCTGCGTATCCTGCTGGCTGAGGATGGCTTAGTAAATCAGAAGGTTGCTGTGAACCTCCTCGAACAACGTGGTCATAAGGTCACGGTTGCCAATAATGGCCAGGAAGCCCTTGCAGTCCTTGATAATGAGTCATTCGATGTAGTACTTATGGATGTACAGATGCCGGCTATGGATGGATTCGAAGCCACTGCCATCATCCGCGAAAGAGAAAAAGTGTCTGGAGCACATATTCTCATCATCGCAATGACCGCCCATGCGATGAAGGGCGACCGCGAGCGCTGCTTGGAAGCGGGGATGGATGGATACATCGCGAAGCCGATCCGCGCAAAGGACCTTTATGAAACCGTTGAGGTCACGGTTGCGAGAGTATGCGGATCTCAGTCCCAAGATAACGGAATTACAGAAGTGAAAGAAATCATCGACCGAGATCAACTCTTAAAACAAATCGGGGGAAACGCTGAGAACTTAAAAGAGATCGTGGAACTGTTCTCCGTGGAATCTGAGAAGCTGATGACAAGAATGCGGGATGCGATTACGAACGAGGACCCATCTGAGTTGCAGCGAGCCGCTCACACGCTCAAAGGTTCAATTCGTTTATTTGGAGTGGAACGTCCGGCGGCCGCAGCGCTCCGACTTGAAATCATGGGTCGTGACAAGAATTTGGCCGGTGCAAAGCAGGCATGGTTGAAACTGATGAAGGAAATTGATCGGTTAATACCAAAGCTCAGAGATCTGGCGAAGTCTTAATGTGGCTCCCGCAATAGCATGGCACATAGGATCTGCAAATGAAAGTGCTAATCGCTGATGACGATACATTGTGGCGTAAGCTGCTAGGTCAGAACGTTCACAGATGGGGCTACGAGGTTGTTACAGCGGAAAACGGCCTGCAGGCCTGGAATATTCTACAGGAGCATGGAGCACCTCGGGTTGCCATCCTTGACTGGCAGATGCCTGAACTTGATGGCGTCGAGATTTGCCGTCGCGTTAGATGCAGCCTCAACCTTCCGTTTATCTATACAATCATTCTCACCAGTCGCGATACTCGTGACGACATGGTGGCTGGTTTTCAATCAGGTGCCGACGATTATCTCGTTAAGCCTGTGGACATGGAGATTCTTCGCAGCCGTTTGAGTGCAGCTGTACGGATTGTTAAGGCTGTCCCGCCACCGCGACAGATCCCCGGCTATCAGCTATTAGGGCGGCTTGGAGCTGGTGCCATGGCAACAGTGTACAAGGCACGACAGCTCAGCCTCGACAGAATAGTCGCTGTTAAGATTCTTCCCAAGAAGTTTAGTAGCATGCCCGAATTCGTCGAGCGTTTCTACGCCGAAGGACGCGCAGCAGCAAAACTGAACCACCCAAATATTGTCGCTGCGCTAGACGTCGGCAGACATGCCGATGCTCACTATTTCATCATGGAGTATGTAGAAGGTCACACGGTGCACGAGCATCTTGTCAAGGAAGGTCCATACTCTGAGGCGGATGCATTGGGCATTGCGACTCAGGTCGCGAAAGCCTTGAATCATGCTCACCAAGCAGGCCTTATTCACCGAGATGTCAAACCTAAGAATATATTAATCGCAGGCGATGGTGTTGCGAAGCTGGCGGACATGGGTTTAGCGCGGGCCGTCAGTGACCGCGAAGCAGCAGAAGCCGAAGCGGGCAAGGCTTTTGGCACGCCATACTACATCTCACCTGAACAAATCCGCGGTAAAGTGAATATTGATTTACGGGCTGATATCTACAACTTTGGCGCTACCCTCTATCATATGGTCACTGGTAGAGTGCCTTTTGAGGGACCGGATGTTTCCACGATACTGCTGAAACATCTCGATGAGCCTATCGTTCCACCAGATCACATCAATCCCAAACTGACTATCGGTATATGCGAGGTCATAGAGTTGTGTATGGCCAAGGATCCAGCAAAGCGCTACGCAACCACTACCGATTTGATTGAGGACCTCCAAGCCATAGCCGATGGTCAGCCACCTATGCAAGCTCACAAGCTCATCGATCTTTCAACATTAACCGCATTGAATCAAAAAAGTGATTTGAACGAATCTGTCGAAACACAAAGCGAAGGATCTCTGATAACCACACCACTATTTTGGATTGCGGTTGTGGGTTGGTTCCTTGTTGTGTTGCTGCTTATCTTGGTCATCATCCTCGCGAACTGATCCCTGCCGTTGGTGTGAAATCGCTTGTCTGACTTTGTTCGGGGCGATCCTACAGCTTTTTGACTGCCAAGACATCGGATGGCCCGTAGTCCGACCTTTACTTGTCGAAATATTTTAGGGCTGCCCCACCAGCCAACCAGAGCGCACTGAGCCGCGTACAGACGCCCCCAAAATGGTCCCATTTTCACGCGTTGCAAAATCCCAGAATTCCTCGAAAAGTCACCTCTTTCAGGAGCTGGAAAACACC
>SOIH01000034.1 GCA_004376895.1 Anaerolineales bacterium
TCTGCAGGCAACAAAACGATGGTTTGTTGTGTCGCTAGCCATGAGATTTCCCGTAGACAGTGGCTTTTGTGCTATGATGTGCAAAGCGCAGACACGATTTGCAGTAATCGAAGGGAGATGACCTGATGGACGAGGCAAGAGTAATAATTAATCTAAAAGAAGGCATCATAGAGTTGCAGGGCCCGGTTGATTTCGTACGACATTGCCTTGATATGTACCGGCCTACCATCAAGGGATTGCAGGTCTTGCCACAGGATGCTGCAGTGAGGCCGGAGAAAACCAAGTCTTTGCCCCGGAGGAAGAAGGTAGCGGCCGCCACTAAAGCAGGTAAAGGGAAGCGGGCTTCTTGCATCGGAGCCATTCGGAGCGATCTGGAGGCGGGCTTCTTTGACAAACCGCGCTCTACCGCCGAGATCAAACAACGATTAAGTGAGGCAGGTCTTACCTTCACAGAGAATGGCGTCAGGGCGAACCTGAGGCGGCTATCGCTGGCTGGCTTACTGGACACCGCACGGAAAGGCAGGTCCGTACGCTATCAACGACGTGCCCAGTCCTGAATCACAACATATTCTCGACGCTAAGTCCCAGTTGGGCTGGAGTAACACTCTGGCTTTTTGCTCAACAGAAATTACCTCATGCTTGCAGTGCTTCGTAGCGATGTCGTTTGAGGGTCTGCCCCGAACCGTTACGTAATAATGGTGTTCTAGGGAAAAATGAGTGCATAACTCGCCAGTTGTGATCCAAACGAACTCAAAACTGAAAGAGCGGGAGATTTCTCCCGGGTTTGAGCCGCCCCGGGTACTTTATGCAAACCGTATTGGATTAGTTTCGGAAAAATAGGTCTTCTAATAGGGATTCTGGCTAAGAATATGGGTTCAATGACCTACACGGAACAAACTTAGACGTAATCTGGCCTGCAACGTTTCGCCTTTGATTCTTAGGATCCCTCAATAAGATCAATTATCGCGTCCCCTATGGCAGCAAGTCCTGCAAATCGAGTCTTTTCATCCCTGATACTACATGGATAACCAGCTTCTCTTATACGAGCATCGAGTTTATTCCGATACTCTAGCAACTCTAGTAGTTGTGCCTGGACCTCCCAGTCAGTCCCAAGAGCACTACCAACCTGTTCCGTGAACCTTCGTGCAGCTTCTACATAAGACAGGTAGTCTTTCTCACTAACCCATCCACTCTCTGGTGACCCGTTGACAGGCACTTGCTTAGCATCTTGAAAGATGAGCCGTAGTAGACGCTTAAGGGCTGTCCAATCGTCACGCTCCTCCCCATCAAGATTAATGTTCGAATCTAGCTTGCTGGCTAAATATTCGCCAAGTTCTGTCACTAACGTAATAGCTATCTGCTCGTTTAATTGAGTAATCGAATGGGTAGCAATAGATATGACTTTCTGAAGTCTACGTTCTCGAGTCAAGACAGGACCTTCTATCAGTAAGATAGCTACTGCAAACGCAAACGCCGAGACAGCTATTCCTGCCAGGATGCTTTCCGAGAAACCATCTGGCCGCGGTAATGCAAAGCCAACTATCACGGCGGAAACTGCCACTACAAAGGCAATAACGGCAACAATCCGCCACTTCTTGCTCACTACCAAGCCTCCTATAAATGCACCTGAATCCTCAGATCCAGAGCACAAACCGATTTTGTGGCTATTATAAACCATTAGCCTCTATGGCAGAACAATACTCAACTGATATTAATGGAGAAGGTTCCGTGCTACACATTATGACCGTTTGTCCAATCCTCTGACAAAGCCTCAAGCTGTCCTGAAACTTCACTGACCGGTTGAGTGGTATAACATATGACTAGGAACTATGCTGTGGCTGATGAGTAGCCGCAGGTGGTATTCTGGAGACATAGTACCTGATTTATGTTAGGCTTAGTTGATATGGTGTCCCTCGGTACAAGTTCAGCACGGTTTGGTGCTTTCTCTTTCACTTCCGACATTTATCCCTCTTCAAATAAGGCAGCAGTGTGGAGCATGCATAGGTGATTCTCTTGGCAGAATAGAGGATTGGTATGCAAATGGGTAAGTAATGTTAGTTTAAGTCATCTTGACACTTAATGGTATTGAATATTATAGTAACGACACCAGATTTATATACTAACTGCAATATTAAATATCATAGGGGACTGTGAGTTGCTACCCGTATTTGGTCACTTGGGTGGCAAGGAGCTAATAGTGAAACCGACCTGAAAATGGTCGGTTTCTCATTTTAGATATGGGTACCTAAGAATATTGGATTATTCTCATGAGTACAGAATTATTGGACGTCAAGTCTAGGAAGGAGGTTGACGAAATTGAGTAATAGAGGTTGTAGAAAGTGAGATGTTCTCGTTTCCAATATATGAACAGTTGATGAAGCGTAGAAGGAGGATTACGTGAAATATAGAATAATAGGATTGATACTGCTATGTAGTTTGATTCTAATGGGTTTGACCCCTGCAGTAGGCGCTTCCGATGATAACTCACGGGCAGCTTATGATGATCCCCAGTTCATCCCGACAGAAGATAATCGACCCGATCCATTAACGACAAAGCAAATTGAGCTAAGGCAAAAGGCGCTCCAAGCTCAGTTACAGCGTAAGGGAAAAGCCTATGGGGAAGCTGGTGAAGTTGCTAAGGGCTTGTTTGTTGAACTTGCCAGAGAGGGTGAGGACCCCGTCTGGACAGTACTTGGTGAGTTTGCTGATTTTCCACATAATGGGATAGCCGAACCAGATCGTACAATTGATAATACCACTATATGGACAGACGATTTCGACCGTGACTATTATATGGACTTACTTTTCGATGAGTCACCCGATGCCAACTCGATGCGTACCTACTACATCGAACAGTCCTCAAACCGGTATACCGTTTATGGTGACGTGACAGACTGGATCGAGGTTCCAGGTGATGCCTATACATACGATGACGATTTAGGAGGTCCAGCCGTCTGGCAGTTCTTGATCGATTCGATTAATGGCTGGTATGACACTGAGATAGCTGCCGGCAAAACACCTGATGAAATCGACGCGTATTTAAGCCAGTTTGACGTCTGTGACCGCTATGACTGGGATTGTGATGGGAATTTTGACGAACCTGATGGATATATCGATCATTTCCAGTCGGTTCATTCAGAGGAAGGGAACGAAGCGGGTGGCGGTGCCTTGGGTGATGCAGCTATCTGGAGCCACAGTTGGTATGCTTATTACAACTTATATGGGATTGTTGGCCCAAGTTTCAACCTAGCCGGTGGTATCAAGATTGGGAATAGCAGCTATTGGGTCGGTAAATACACGATTCAGCCGGAAAACGGTGGTGTCGGGGTATTCGCCCACGAGTACGCCCATGATCTGGGATTGCCTGACCTCTATAGCTATGGTTTAGAGAATTCAACCGGTTTCTGGACCTTGATGTCCTCAGGATCTTGGTTAAGTGATGGTGACGAAGACATTGGCTCTAAACCGTGTCATCTGGGGGTATGGGAGAAATTCCAGCTTGGCTGGTTAAATTACGACGTAGCTTACGCCGGAGAAAAGTCCGTTCATCGGCTCGGACCCGCCGAAACGAATACCAGACTTGCCCAAGGACTTTTTGTAGTGCTTCCCGATAAGTTGGTGGTAACAAATATAGCTAATCCGTATTCAGGTGACTACTTCTATTACAGCGGCACAGGCAATGACCTAGATAACTACATGTATAAATCGTTCACCCTGGCATCCGGGTCTTCCTTAACGGCTATGGTAAATTTCGATATCGAGTTCGATTGGGACTATGCCTACTTGGTCGTTTCAACAGATGGCGGTGCCACTTGGGACGGTGTGGAAACCGACTGGTCGACAACAACGGACCCTAATGGGCAGAACTTCAGCTATGGCATTACCGGTTCCTCTGGCGGTTGGGCAACCTTGACAGCGAATCTCTCGGCCTATACAGGGGACGTACTGCTCGGTTTTCGGTATTGGACAGATTCCTATGTAGCTGAACCGGGATTCATGATCGATGACATAATTGTCACTGGCTACCCACTTGATGATGCTGAAAGCGATGCAGGATGGACATTCGATGGCTTCAGTCTCACTGATGGCCAAGAGTCTGCCTACTACTTCAATGCCTATGTAGCGGAGTTCCGCCAGTATAGAGGCTACGATGTGACGCTTGCGAATGCATACAACTTTGGGTGGACGCATGATCCTAGTCTAGGCAACTTAGTGGAGCATTTCCCTTATCAGGATGGTCTGCTTATTAGTTATTGGGATACTTCGAGGACAAATAACAATAAATACAGCCTCGATGATTCTGGTGGTCTACTACTGCCAATTGATGCTCACCCGGAGGTCATGCGCCGAGCTGACGGGGATGTATGGCGCAACCGGGTTCAGACCTACGATTCGACCTTCGGCCTCCAGCCGACCGATGCGATCACGTTGCATTGGCGTGGTGAGGAATCTACTCACCCCAGCCTGCCAGCTGTTCCAGTATTCGATGACAATGTGGAGTATTGGGATGCTGATAATCTCACTGGCAGCGTGCAGCATCCACACACAGGTACAACGATCCGTGTCGCCGGTATTGGCGCACGAGGGCTTTTTATGCTGATACTGGTTAATATGCCCGTCAGATGAGTAGAAGTGTATACTTATCAGACATCTATCGATAGATATGGAGAGCCCGCCGTCTTGGTGGGCTCTCTCCATTGGCCATTTCTCAATCATTAGCTTGTTAGTTACGTCCACCTCAGCTAGTTCACCAATGAGACTACGTCAAGAACCAGAAATCCAACGCTTTACCTAAAAGGCGGCGGGGTGGTCCTAATGATATCAGTGGTAAGCTCAACCTGATTCTGCTTTGCACGATATTCATATATTTCTTCGTTCACCTCTAAGATGATGCAGGTGTTGATTCGATAATTGAGCGCATTAGTCAAGAGCTCCCGAACGATATGGATACGAACGGCAATCCAGTGACCCACTACTTAGCTGTTGGCGCAATAATGATGGGTCGCCGGAAACTAGGTTCGGCAAAGCTCATTCCAGACGTCTGTGGTTTCAAGGAACGTCACGGCGGCGGGATAGATATACTATATGATACCCTAGCTTCTGTTTCCAAAACCGAGGTTGGTAGTGTCGAATATATCGAAATCGGAAAATTCCTTTCCTCGGGCCAGATGAAAGAATGGATAAGTCAATCGATAGCTTTCCTGGAGAAACAACTTCGCTGGCCAGAGTATGTGCAAAATGCATTGGATGCCGCCGGTGAGAATTCCAAGGGCACCATGCCTATTAGACCCACTATAGATTACGTATTATGTCCCCAGAATACGACCACATTTTAGTGTTGCACAAAGTAGCGTATTGTTGACGCCGTTGTCCATGACTAGGAAGCTAGGAAAAGGGCGCTTGGGGCCTAAAGGTAACTGGAAAAGTGCACACTTCGTCAAATTGTAAGGTCAATTGCTATGCTAGTATCTTGATTGAAAATGGTAATCTAGGATTAATCTGGGGCTAGAACAAGCCAGCAGGAAGCCATATCGCTGGGGATTATCCTTCTCTGTATGGTATCATTTCGACAGCAGTACTCACTCTAGGGAGTTGTTGGCTCAGAATCTGAAATTGAAAGAGA
>SOIH01000114.1 GCA_004376895.1 Anaerolineales bacterium
AATGTCTTGTGCTCCAGGATCTTGCTCTCTCCAAGATGGATTATCATCCACTCGGATGACCTCAGGCTGTCAATGAGCAGGTCGAAGACCTCCTTCTCCTTCATGGGTTTCCTCCAAATGTGAAAAACCACAGGACGCCCCATCCATCCTGCGGCTATTCAGGACTACCTCGATAAAGATTTTTCTGTGAAGATTTCAGTTTCCTTTGGATAAACCTGCGAGGATTAGATCAAAGGATCAATCTGTAGCCATGCTTCAAACGAGACTTTACAGACAGCAGGCCTGAGATTCTCAAGGATCTAATTGATAAATATATTTCATGCAGTATCACCACACTTTGCTGTTCATTAGCAGAGAGAGCCGCCGACAAGTAGTTGCGCCAGCGGCTCTCTTCGGTTAAAATATATATGTATTTCGCGGGTTGCCCCTCACGGGGTGACCCGCTGTCCATTTACGGTTTCAAGCACTGCAGTCTTCAATGACTGCATCGCCGACTCAGGCGGTAGTTTCCCTTTGCCACCGGATTGGATGTATTCTATGACCTCGGCACGATGGCCTGCCTCGAGCAGGGGAAGTGCCTGTCGGACATCTCTCCCAGAGACCGTTTTTGACAGCCCTGGAACGTGGAACTCTCCGGTTGCCTGCAAGGCAGAAACAGGTATTGCCATTTTTTTCACTCCTTTTGATGATTAATGGGAACTCCCCAAGGGACCACTCAAGATGGAAGCCCGGGGATGAGGCTGCCATGGGCTGCCGTCCAGCCACACGAAAATGCCGACATGGTGGGCGGCGTTAACCACATCGGCATCTCCTCCCTTTGATCGGTCGCGGTCCTGGGAGGCGGGGACCGGGACGACCTATGAAGCCCTGAGCGTCACCTTATCAGCCACGCGGAAGTCAGGCTACGATCTGTGCGAAGCCTTCACTACACATCGGTGGGGACAAGGGTGTCCAGGGCGTTGTCTACAGTGTGAATGAGAACGACATCTTAAGATGGTTGCTGGCTGGTCTATTTGCGTATAAGTTTGTTCCTCTCTATCAGACAATGGAGATGGATCCGTCCATTGACATTGGCATAATAATGATCTGGGCAAGGTCGTCTACAACAACAGAAAATCAAACAGCCCGGAGCAGGTCTCAGGATCTCTTGACTTCCTTGAAAAGTGGTTTTTAATTGGGAGATCAGCGCTAATGACTCACCACAGGGGATCACATATCCCCATTGCAAATGTGTTACCGAAATCTCAGTGAGAAAAACATAGCGCTACCGGGGCTGCTTTTATGCCACAGTCTGCAACGATTGCCCTCTTTCGCCTGCAGTAACTTCTTCCCTCTGGCGAATGAGTCTCTCACGCACAGACTCTCTAATCTCCAATCCTTCATCGGGGTCTCCGAGAATCTCAAAGCAACTTCTGCTCAATCAGAGTGTCAAGCATTTCTCGGAATCCTTCTTTTATCATCCGAGCAACCATCTCGGCCATACCACCCTCCTCGAAATATCTCCATCCACTTATCATAGAACGTACATGTAGACCGGTATCCAGATTCAGAGTGTTCGCAAATATCGCATCATGTATTTCCAAGCTCGGAGATGCAGCCATCAGGCTGTTCATTAATGACTCTTTGTTGGGTAGATCTGGGGGCGAGCATGTCTTCGAAGTAAAGTTTGGAACGCTTACCGCTTTGTAGAAAATCTGATAATTTCTACAAATGCGTAATTTGGGTAATATCGCGCCAGAAATTCACGGGCTGATTACCTGTGCTAACTCCTCCATGGATGCACCTAATGCCAAAAGAGAGCGTATCTGAAGATCGATCGAAACCGAGGGATCTCCTGATTCCATTTTTGCAACTCTGGATTGGCTTGATCCCAGCAGTTTTGCTGTCTCCACTTGGGTGAGGTTCTTTTCTAATCGAAGTTCCCTGATCTTCTTGCTTAGGGCAAGCTTCAATTCAATATAAGCGATTTCCTCATCGTTAAGCCCAAGGAATTCGTCAACCGTACCAACCTTCCAACCTTTCGCTTCAAGGAGTTGCTTCTTTTTCTTATACATTTTCTAGTCTCCATCAACAATCGAGTCGTGGTCTCTAAGCCGCTGCTTGCAAACCTCAATTACCCTTTTTGGCGCACGTCCCGTTTTCTTCGAGAAAATCTCCAGTAATACGATTGAGTCCTTATCAATCCGGTATATGATTCGCCAAGTAACATTTTTGTCATTTATTCTTAATTCATGGCACCTCGCACCAATCAAGGACATTGGACGCGAGTATGGCATTGAGAGTTTCTCGCCTTGCTGCAAACGGCGGAGTAGAAAACCCGCCTCTAGCCTTGCATTCTTTGAGAAGGGCGGAGTCTTAATCTCACCGTGGAGCCATACTAGCGGCTTTTCTGCCGGTTTCATGCTTCCTCCTAATAATATGTCAGTTACGACATACCGTCAAGATTTACTGGGGCTATCTTGTTACTCTGTGGAGGCTGCCCCAAGCTACCGTTTCGTCATATGTGCTAACTCGACCCGTTGTCTATTAGACAGACTGGATCTGTTACGATCCTCAAGATTTGTCTCCAACATGATCGGTTCTTAATGCCTATCAAAGAAGTTTCCCAAGCAAATTCCACCTTACCCCCAGTTTCTAGCCATTATTTAACCTGTTGCGCCATGAGAACTGGACTTTCCTGGAAGACATGGCCTTCTTACCAGAGTTACAAGCTGCTGGCGGCGCTTGTCGCGGATAGAATTGCCTACTGCACGGCATTCTTGCGTAATATGCGGCAGCTTCCGGAAGACATGTTGTGGTGATCAATTGGGTCGCGGTAATTAATGGACTAGAACGGGATAAGGTCGACTTCAGATCCTGGCGTTTCAACCGCATCAATGGACTTGAAGAGACCGTCCCGGTCGACAGAGTCATCTCCCAGGTCTCGATTTATGGAGGCGTTATCAAATAAACTCATCTGAACGACACTCTCCTTCTTGTGTCTATGCAGTAGAGAGCCGACCTCAAACTCGCCATTGCATTTGCTACATCGCACCTCGACAGGGGCAGCGCCCGTGTAATTAAATTCCCCACACTCAGGACATCGCCACGTGTAACCTGAAGCTTTCAGAGTGACAGCGGTCATGCCTCATCCTCCGTTTCAATGTTATGCGGGTTGGATTCCTCAGTTAGCTTCTCCGAGGCCTCTCTTGCAGCCGCCACCATCATTTCGGTGACCTCATCTAAGAGCAGAACGTCGCCGATAGAAGCCCGCAGCGCGCCATACGAAACCGGATCAAACCTGGCTTTGATGCCCTGTGGTGATCGGGTGGCTTTTATTGGAAGTCGCCCCTCCGCGAGCGGGGAGTCGTTGTCAATGAGAAGCGTAATTATCGGGCGAGGGCTTTTGCGCATTGAACTTTCTCCCCATCGATCTCTCTGGTCTCCACGGCGTATGGAGACACAACATCAGGGCGGCTGATTCCCCTAATTGTGAGTTCCTTCCGCACCATTGGGCTGACAATAAAAAGCGTTCTTTCCTCAGCTTCAGGAAGCCCCACAATTTGGACTTCGGGATCAAATCTATAGATTGGGATCGATTCACCCGACTCATCCAATACCATCATCCCATCCCGTATGCGCTCATTAAGGAGCCGTGTTGGCTTCGGCTCTCTGGGGACAATCAACCTGTCCCCCAAATTTACATCGTGACCTGTGAGGTTAATAAGCTTCACCTCTGACGCGTAGATTTTCCCGCTCCTATTCATTCAAAAACCTCCTGTGTAACCAAAGCATCTGCAATATCCACTTCCTCGGAGAGGATT
Source organism: Anaerolineales bacterium (assembly GCA_004376895.1). Lineage (GTDB taxonomy): Bacteria > Chloroflexota > Anaerolineae > Anaerolineales > E44-bin32 > E44-bin32. The sequence continues at coordinate 3,804 of SOIH01000114.1, forward strand.
TCGTTTTCAGCAGCGACACTTGCCACCAATTTCCAGAGAGCCTCGACTTCATTCAAACTGTTTGTGGCCTCTTGGCGAAGTTTAGCGATGCGCTCAAGAGCTTCGCCTCCCTGGCCGGCTCGCATCAACTGCCATATCTGGTCAGCGTGGATTTCCAGCGCGGCTCTCCTTTCCAGATCCTGGAACGCCTTTTCCACTTTCTTGTTTGCGGCACGAAGCTTGCGCTTATCAGGAAAGGTTTCGCCTTTTATTTCTTCCTTGAGCTGCTTCAAGTCAGACAAGGCCTGTTCGAGTGAGACATTCCCTATGGCCAAAACGGACAGGGCTTCCAGGCGCTTATTCCAGGATCGCATGGTCGCAGGTGATATTTCCCCACCACTTTCTATCACCCGAAAGATCTCACATGCAACTCGCATCAGACTTGCCTGCGCTTGAACGATGATCTCCTTCGCCTGTTCGATCTCAGGATTGAGCGCATCGCGCAGTATTCGAGCACGTGTCTGCCGCTCTTGTTCAATCCGCGCAAGCTCAGCCTGCCTTAACTGACGGTCAAGATCAATCAATCTTATCTGTTCGCGCGCAGCATCGGCTTCAGCCTGAAGTCTCTCTCGCTCCGCCTCGCGAACGTCGATCAAAATTTTCTCGATCTTCTCGGGAAGTGGGCTCTGAACGGGTACCAGACACATTCGAATCTTTTCCTGAATCTCCTCTTTGGAAGGAAACATCTGGTTGAAAGTGACCATGCTTCTATGCATGAAGCCTTCCCTCGAGATCGTCGTCTTGCCTAACTTTTGCATGTTTTCCCAGGCAGCTGCAGACGACTCACCCCACCTCTCCCCGGCTTCTGCACGGACGCTTTCGTAGTCATCGAGCAGTAAATTGTCTCGCATGCGTTCAAATTCCTGGATCAAATCATTGATGGCCTCCTCGAATTGACTTGTCGCAGCCAATGGTATCCACCATGCTTTTCGGCCACCATCCCAGAGTTGGATGGCGCCATTGCGCCGACAAACTGTTTCGCTACGAGCAGCTATCGCTCGCAACGCATTCGGAATCTTCCTGTCGACAAGCCCACCCCTCAATTCTCGAAAAACCTCACTGCGGGGATCGTCCTCGGGGATGCCAGCCTGGGTCAGAAGAGTAGATGTCTCGAAAATGCGCAGCCCATGCTTACGAATGATGAACTTCGTGCCGTCCGTGCGTGAGAACAACTCCTGCGGTGGCAAAATCTGCCTGAGCAATTGGATGCGTTCCTCTTTCGGTAAAGCATCAAGCTGCTCGTAGACGCGATCAAAAACGTTCATTGCAATCTCCGTTTTGATTTATCCATAGACATAAAAATGGACCACGTCCCATCAAAGAACGTGGCCAAAGGCCATTCCAGGTTGCGAATGCAGTTACGGCTTCTTAATGACTACCTGGATATAAACACCAACATCAGTCAGCGATTCACGAAGTATGTTTGCAGCCTTCACTAATCCATAACGTTTCACCTGGTCGTTCAGGTCCTTCTCGTCGTCCTTGTACGGATAATCCCTAAGGACTCTGGCATGAGGCAGGAGTTCCTTCCAGTTCTGCACCGCCTCCCTGCCCCGTTCGTCGTTCTGGGGAAGTAGTATTATGTCAGGTATCCGTTTGAGATCCTTTACCAGATACGATGCGATGCCAGTCCCCCCGACAGCAGTACCCTGAAATCCCATCTGCAAAAGATTGACTGCGTCCGGAATACTTTCGGTGAGAATGACCGGCTTGCGCTTCGACACTCTTGCCAATCCCCAGATCGTCTTAGGAAGACCGCTTAGCGCGAAATACTTATAGGCGACCTTGGTGTTGGGATCTGAAGACCTGCCGACCATATGCCGCACTGAACCATTCCGCATGATGTCGGGGAAGATGATCCTGCGGGCAAGCAGCTCCCTTGGCTTACCATAGGTTCCTTCTATAAAAAGGCCTGCTTCTTCTGCGGCCTTCCTCAGCGCTGGCGGATATCCTGCCAGGGCTCCTACCAGTGAACCAGGAGCTGCATAGCCAAGACGAAATCTTCGCATTGCCGCCAGGTCAATCCGGCGATCGATGAGGTGCTTTCGACCCGCGGTTCCGGCCTTGCCCATCAAAGTAAGATGGTAAACCCTGGCAGCAAGCGTCAACACCTGCACGATCTCCTGGCTCAACTTCTTCGATCGACGGGGTGGCCTATACTCCACCTTGGGGATTTGATTTTGCTCAAGGTGCTCCAGGACTCGTTTGAACATTTCCGGGTTCCTGTGATTGAATCCTGGGCCAAACAGCTGTAATCCCACGAAGGAAATGGCATCCCCGCCCGCGCCACATGCGTGGCAGTAAAAAACTCCCTGGCGGGGGTCCACCCGCATATTGGGATTCTTCCGGTCTCTGTGAAAGGGGCAAAACACAAAGAATGGACGTTGGATGTTTCGAGGAAGAGCAACGCCAGCTTTTTTCAGCGTCACGAGAAGATCAGGTTTTTCGTCCATACTTCCCTCTCTTGAATTCTATCATCTAAGATAGCTCGCCAAACCGTGTAAACGATCTAACACCTAAAAATCAGTGCGGAGGCCATAAAGCAACCTGAACAGGAAGTTTAGATAAAAACCTGCTGGGAGGGAGCGACCTGTTCAGTGTGAGCACCAGCCGATACTTGGCACGCGTCATTCCGACGAACGCCAGATTCTGTTCTTCTTGCAATTCCGATCCATCCAGCGGGATGACACCATCCTGGAATCCGGGAATGATCACACCACAAAATTCCCGGCCTTTTGACGCATGAAGTGTTGACAGCTGAACACCCTCGACTTCCCTAGGGCGACGAACCTCTGCGTCGAGATACTCAATAAACCTGTTTAGCGAAGGAAACTCAACACTGAGCTTCAAGAGATCATTTAGCGCTATGGTTGCCTGGAAGTCGCCCTCGCTGTTAAGGTACGTCGGTATCTCGCTTAACTCAATGATTCTGGCAATCGCCTGCATCAGAGGCAAGCCCGATCTCACTACCTCTTCAAAATACTCCCTGAGATCAAGGATGCGATGGATACGGCTTATCACCTGTTTGCGGAACTTGTTGGGGTGAGCAAGTGCCCCGAAGAGATGATCCCATGTGAGGTAACCATCACGGCGCAGTTCATTTCGCGTCCTCGTCCCGATTCCACAGGGAGGGTAATCAATCACTGACTCCAACACAGTGTCATCCATTGGATCCAGCGCGAGCCTGAGATATCCCAAGACCGCCTGTGCCTCCTCTCGGTGAAAGAGGCTTTTCCTGCCGCCAACAATTTGAAATGGAATGTTCCTCATCCTTAAAGCCATCTGAATGATGTTGAGCATCGAGTGAACGCGCGCCAATACGGCGATCTCTTTTGCCTCGATGCCTTGATCCAACCACTCAGCTATCTGACGTCCGACGAAATCAGCTTCCATTTCGGGATTCATAACATCGACTGCAAGGACTGGAATCCCGAGTGATTCCTTTACCGGCACCATCGTGTCCGCATCAGGACCTGCAAGCGGCGATGCTGCTCGAATGATTTCAGGGGTGCTGCGATGGTTCTGGTTCATGGTTTCGATCGTGAGATCTTCAGGGAACAACGAGCACAACTTTTCCCAACATGCACCACGAAATCCATAGATCTGTTGGGAGGGACTTGCAAACATGACAAACTCGCAGGACCCTTTCATCAGCACCTCAAGGATGGGCCACTCGGTTACGGGGCTAATGTCCTGTCCCTCATCAACGAACAAATGCTGCCCTTGTAGAAATGCCTGGAGGTCAGGATCAGCGAGTTCCTTCCTGGCTTCATCCAAGATGCCTGTAAAGTCCATGAGGTTTTCGGAGCTCAAGATTTCGAAATATCGCTCAATGACATGTTGAACCTGAGGGTGAAGGGTTTCTAATCTTCCTCCTCGCTCACGGATCCTGGCCATATCATCCATGGCCCGCCTGGGTTCAATAAACTTGACATCCAACTCCTTGGCTGCTCGCTCCATGACAGCCATGGCTTTTTCCTCAGAAATAACCCTGGGGACGACCTCACCGCGTACCCTCCTTGCAAGACGTATGAGCCAGTAACCCAAGCCGTGAACGGTTCGAATAGAGACCTCCCCACCCAGGCGTTCGGCGATCTCCCTTGCCGCCTCGCGAGTGAATGTTGTGGCCATGATCATGTACGGTGATACACCCTCATCAAGCCTGTCCTGGATATCAGAAGCCAGGCGCTGAGTTTTCCCACTGCCTGGTCCGGCTGTAATTAATTTCATTGACATCTCCATTCGCTACAACAAGGGCGCAATGGCGTCGGCCAATTTTTCTTTATCACGAAATATATCGCTGACCATGACGACCTTGTCGGCAAAATCTGCCTGCCCGGGTCGACCGTTGATGACAACGGCCACAACTTTCAGCCCGGGATCTTCCCTGGCCTGATTGAGTAACTCCAGAAAATCATCTGGCGGGCTTCCAAACGCCCCATCGGTGAGACATAAAATGTCGCCTGACTTCATGGATGGATCGTCCTTGATGAGCCGAATTGCTTCTTTAAGAGGCGCGTACGGCTCTGTTCCACCTTTATATGTGTGCTCCAGGTGCTCAACGAGCTCCATCGGATCAGGAAGGTGGCCAGGATCATACACTTCGAACTGACCGACACCCGAAAATGGTATGGAGACGAACCTCCGTCGTTCCCTTCGAGCCTCAAGCATCAGCGCCAACTGAACGGCACAGGAAACTGCCCTTTTCCAGCCAGACATCGAGCCGGATTCATCTCGCAAATAAACCATAGGCCCTCGACCTGCACTTTCCTGGCCTTCGAACTGCGAATGGAGCAGATCACCATCTAAGGCGCGGCAGAGGAATTCGGTGTGCAGGAAAGACCCTTCTGGAAATGCGGTCATGGCAATGAGCTCTTGAGGGGCTAATGTTTCCAGATCCAAATCTTGGATCTGGAAATGGGTAAATCGCTCACGGCCACGTTTAATCTTCCTGCGCTCACGGGAAACCATCTTCTTAGCCCACCCAAGCATATCCAAAATCATCTTGATGTTTTTTGACTTGCGGAGGAAGTATGCAAACTCTTGTAAGCCTTCAAGTTGCTCACGGGAAACCCCTCCGCTCGAGCTCAAACCCCATCCGAATCCAAATTCTTGTGCCGCGTCTTGAAGGTCTGAGAGGTCATTCACCGACTTGGACATGCTTTCGGCCATGGCATGTTCCATTCTGGCCTTGGACTTTTCCATTGCATCAACGGCTTGTCGGACCGAATTCCTTGCCTTTTTTTGAGCAAGTTCGTGCCGTTTCCGGAGAAGATCTATTTCACGCTCTAACTCCTCCAGGGTCGGACTATTTCCGTTTTTTGGCTGTCTGCCTACCCCGGCAGAAGCAGAACCCTTGCCATATCCGTTGTGGTCACCCTCGCCAAAGGATTGAACGACCATTTGAAGCTGCTGGATCTGATTATGCAGATGGTTGGCTTCATCATGGTCCCGCTGAGATTCCTGCATCTTCTCTTTAACTTCAGGCGGAAGCTTTGAGATGAGTTCCACAGAAAAATGGGCGGCTCCAAAGGCTGCGGCTACAGGGTCCATGTGTACACAGGACCGAAGCCGCTGCCACTCGGGCATATCCCCAGCCCGCTTGAAGATGCTATGAGTGACATTCATGCCTTCAGGGGGCACTTTTTTGAGAGGATTCGTCGGGGCATAGAGACCCAGCCAGGCCTCCCGAGGGATATCTTCGCCGAATTCTCGAGTCTGATCGTGAGCCATATTGAGAACTTCCATATCTTTGAAATCAAACCACGTTGCGTGATCAACCAATAGCACGTAGTTCCAGACAGTCTCAGGCGGGGACAGAAGATACACTTCAGCGTCAAGGTCAGTCACGTCAAATAACGGACAATCAGACATATTTATCACCTCTAGGTGCTTATTAGGATCCCGCTGCCTGCTTGGATGCCTTAGACATGAGGTCTGAGGACCTGGCAATCATCGAAGCACCCGCCACATGGAAACGTTTCAGCAGTTCATCCTTTTCCGAACGTAGATCAGGATCTGTAACTTTGGTTTCAATGATGCGCTGATGTTTCTGAAGCTTAGCCTGCCAATGAACGAGATGTTCAAGTGTCGTGTCATCGTTATCGAGATTAGCCGTGATTTGCTCGAGATCCGCTGCAGCTGCAAGCAGAATACCTCGCTCTGGGTCGCTTAGCCGACCTACTACATCACGCACATCGGCGATCTCATCTGTATGAACCCACAAAATATGTTGGCCAACCATCAATGCCTTGGAACCAATCTCATTCTGTCCCATCAAGAGGGCGCTTGCTGTCGCAACACGCGCCCAGGCTAAAAAACGGCGGGGAGAGACAACGATACCCTTCTTGTCGAGTTGCACTTTAATCCGCGTCATCCGCTTGGCGATCCCCAAAGGTAATTCGCCAGCCTTCAGCTCAACAAGACCCTGGACCAACATGATTTCCTCAGGATCTAATCGAGTCTTGATCGGAACTGTCCCGTGAACGCAGTAAAGCAGAGATTCCCAATCCTCGGATCGGGTCGGGTAGTTCACCTCCTTACGAATAATCAATCGATCCCAAAAAGCGTTATGGATCGTAGCATTCACGAGTTCATTACTTGCCGCTATTCCAAGCACCAGGGGGAGATGGTGAATGCGGTCAGGCTCTGAAAGTGTGTGTTCTTCAAGGGCTTCCAGGAGCATATCAAGCACAGGTCCGGAACCTTTGAAAACCTCGTCCAATGTAGAAACGGTGGCCGTGGCCAAGCCAGCTAGTTTGCGTCCCCACTCACCTTGCTTGATCTTTTCTGGATCGAGTGGGCCGAAGATGTCATTGCGGCTGACATCAGCGGTAATATTCTTTCGAAAGAACTTTCCGTCAATGCCCTGAGCCACCATTCGCGCCATTGTCGTCTTGGCCGCACCTGGCAAACTCAAGAAGAACACGGTTTCGCCTGCGATCAGAGCAGTCATAACTAAGTCCACTTCCTCATCCATCGCTACCAGTTGAAACTTGATCTCCTCACCAAGACTGTTGACCTTGCTGATGAAACCTGCGACGTCTACCGTCACGGCATTAGGAGGAGCCTGATCAAACGAGCCAACTCGACCGCGTGCCAGGACACGTACAGGATCTGCGCCGTTCACCGAAGCCATATCTTTCATGAGTACCAGGTATTTACTGCCTGTCTCTACAATCTTCATGATCATCTCCTGTTTTATGTTGAAGAGAAAAGAGCCTGTCTGTCTACCAGGGCTTTTGTTGCATCAAATGTTCTTACCTAGCACCCCCCAACCCCAGATAGATTAATTCAGGGACAGCTTCAAGGATGCCCTGAAGCGTTTGCCGAGGCGAGAAATATCCTCCGGAGGGCGAAAACTCGCTGAAGGGAGCGATGGGGAGGTTGGGATCGGATTGATAGTCGATCGCTTCCCTGATCGTCTCATTGATGACCGCTAAGACCTTGTCAATCGAATTCGAGGATGGTACCTCGCCGGACGTCGGCAAGTTGAAATCCCCTGCCACTGAGAGCGTAGCTACACAACCATTGCCGCTTGGGAAAATGCTAACACCGATAAGTTGGTCGCCCTGGATGCTTCCCAGGATGGATATATGTATGCGACTAAACATTTGAAAACCTCCTTGGAAGGGATGGAAATAAAAGTGGGCCTGAATGAAATCAGACCCACTCGCCTTCAATCATCAAACTTCTTTAGACAGAGAAGGATATCTCGGTATTAAGATGCCTTATTGCAGGCTAGGCCGCAGACCCGCAGGGGTAAACCACTACCCTCTAAGTGAGGAAGCTGGAAACTGAGCCTTGCCTCAGCTCCATCCGAGAAGAAATTACTTTGGCTTCAACGAGCGCCACTATCTACTTGTTAACGTCATTCCGCCCCGCAAGGATTGGAAAAAGAACAAAGCTAAACGCCAGCTGCGAGATTTGACCCATAGATCGGCCGTATGGCGGTTGATTGACCGGTTGAGCATGATATATGTACAGTCATCGTGGGCGACCTTGATGAAAAGCGATCGCATCACCAAAGTCTCTAGCAAGGAAGACCCTGCCTTTAGGCATGGGGAGTAGTCAGGTAACAACCAACGGTCGACAATTCAAATGTGAGTGTGGCTTTGCTTACCGCTTTGAAGTCGTCGGATCAGACAGCATTCTGAGGTTCGAAGAGAACGGTCAGATACAGGACGCAAGGATACCGACAGTTGTAAAGTATCGTATATCGGCTGACCTATGTCGGGGACTGCGTAGTCTCGCGGACACCGGGCTAAGCGGTCCAGGATCGCTCCTGGAAACCCGCGTTCTTTAGATGTGGGAGTGTCATTGATCCATCAAGATTAATGCTGGTTTGTATCCCGCATCGCCACCGGCTTCACATCCACGTTCAGCGCCTGCGCAACCTCAAGGATCCGCTGGTAGCTGGCATTGTGATATCTCTCGACTTCGTACCGCTGAATTTGCTGTTCCTTGAGATTCATACGCTCAGCGAGTTCCCGCTGGGTGAGACCACGCACAATCCTCATTTTTACCAGCATCATCGGGAGCTCTTCCAACGACTTCAATGTTAGCTCCTCCGGACTTGAAACCTTCAGGGTCTCATACTCGGCAAGCTCACGCTTAAAATCGTCAATCTGGGACTGCAGAGACTCTAAGATTGCTCGATGCATTCGAGGTGAAAGTCCATCTGGATTGGTTTTGGCTTCCCCCAGATTCTGCTCGAACTTCCGAAGCCAAGACTTAGTTATCCGATATTGGCGCTCGTTAAATATTTCACCCACAGTTAACCTCCAACCTCAATAAGCAGAATGCCCTTTTGTTCAAGATCCCGGTTGTGCTGGAAGAATCTATAAAAGAGCATTCCGCTTACTCCTTCGACTACATTCGGGAAGAAATCAACGCCGTACGTTTCTTTCATCGCCGCCCGACCTCTACTGAAATCAAGCAGGACCGGATCAAGCTTGTCCTCGTCGACATCTCTGGGGTCCCAGCAACCATCGACGTCATTGGGATTATTTTTCGAGGTTACAAAGCTCCCGTTAATCCAAACCCGGTGTACACCAGCTTCCATAAGATTCTCCAATGCCCTGCGTAAGCCTTCGATCAGCTTCTGCCGGTGGCTGTTGAAACCCAGCACAGCTTCGATTTCATCGATATCTGTGACAAACACTCCCGGCGGAAGCTCTCCTGACTCATTAAACGGCGGGATCATACAACACCTCCTATATTATAACACAACATATGTGTTGTGTCTACTAATTAAATCTCTGTACTTGATTTATGGGGGTTAATCGACAATTGCCGCATACTTTGCCAGTCAATTGGAAGAGACCATATCCCCATGTACAGCATCTAAGACCTTTATGTTGGGGTTCAGAATGACGTAACTACCATCATGGGAATCGATCGCGACAAGCTCCTCTGCCCACACATAGAAGGCATTACCTATACCGGCACCACCGGTGACGCAGAGGATTTGACGCTGTCGGCCGGCAAGAGCCCGGCGAACCTTCTTGGCGGGGATACGGAACAGCTCTCCAGAGCGCGCATCCGCAAGTACACGAATGACACCCGAGCCGTCACACTGCGAAACGTTGACATATTGCCTATTTCGAAGCAATCGAAAAGCTTCTTTCTGTTCTATACCAAACATCTTGATTCCTCCTTTCATCGAAAACCGTAGAGTTCCAATCGACCTCTACTCAGATAACAGAAACGTCCTTCACGAAACAGTGGCGAATATGTTGGCCTCTGAGTTGCCTCTTGGCCGTATGCCGCTTGCGCTTGTTAGCACGGAGGCGCAGGGAAGCTTTCAACACGCGGTGATGAAGTCTCTTGGCTCCTTTAAAGGGACGAACGACATGGTACTAAACAGTTACATTCCCTTCTTGATCAAAACAGAATTAGACGTGTGCCATATGGCCCTCCCATAAAAAGCCCCTGAGAGAGTAAACCTCAAGGGGCAAATCGAAACCCGGGATTTCAGCAAGTAACAAAGCGCTCCGGGAACAACGTTAATCGATCCAAGACAGGCTATGTTCAACCCAACACAGGGCGAGATATTAAATTGTCAGCAGATGGGTAAGATGGTTATGCAACGAACTACAAGCCGGCCATTTCTACAAATCCACATGAAGCGATGAGCCTCTATCACGAATGAGATGGTCGAAAGATGAAGCTATTAAAATTGGTCTCCCGGCCACTTGTAATAGCCGAGTAGGTACTTCCAGCCATTCCGGATGAGACCAAACCTAAGTCTTTAAGCGTATGATTTTGATGTCCGCAACCAGACAACATGCAGCACACCGGGGGTGGTAAAGAAGATCAATGCAAAAAGCCTCAGATCTGACGGGAATCAATAGACGTGCTCGTAATTCATTGGATTGTAGAGGACGACTTAAGGATTTTGCACAGTCAATACGAAGTATGCCTCAGAATCACCACCATATATGGAAATATGGCAGCAGGAGCATGACTGTTGTCCCGATGAACCAAAGCAGCGCAGGCATAGAATCCTCCAAAAGAATCGCTATGATCTTTACTCCGCCGAGACAACAAACTCGGCGGATGAGGGTGATACAAGTCATGCCAGATTCCCTTCTGATAGCTTACGGAACTTAAGATTCAATCGCTCCACTTAATAAAGGGGAGCTGCAACAATAACATCCTCACCTAATCTGTTGGGAGAAATCGTCCCCAGACATGTGTGCATGATATCAATGCCAGGTTTCTGTCAGGCTTCGTAGAATACAAAGAAGCTAATCTGCTTGATGAATCCTCCTTATCTGTATCAGTTGTAGGAATGCCGGGGACAAGCGATCTAGCATTTACTGATTGTGATGCTTGGTTTGACATGATGGAAACCTTTCTTGATTTTAGCTTTGGCCAGGACGGAGTAACTGGCTCGGGCAATGAGGGTATTGAACCCACAGCCACCAGCCAAGAAACCGGCGTCCGACCGATTGGAGGTACTGACCTGCACGAACCCTCTAACGTTTCCTGATCTCCTTTGGAAGCCGTTCACTGAGAAGCTTCCTTGCCCCAAACCACCATCGATAAATGGCGACGATGGTAGGAGCTGCCATCGCGATGAAATAACCAAAAGTGATCACAACAAATACGATTTGGATCATCTAAGCCTCCTGGAGTTAAATGCAAAAGGCCGGGGTTCGATAACCCCGGCTTCTTCACTTTACTAAGATGTTATTAAACAGGCGGGTCTACAACGGTGAAACTTTTGGAGGTGGATCTTTGACCAGGCTTGGGAATCGGCTGGTCAGTTCCCCTCAAGCTATACCCCAGGAAAAGTCATGGATGCCGATGTCGATAGGGCGTCATTATCTGGAGAGGTAACCAGGGAGAAGAAGTCAGAAGTACGAAGTACCAAGCAACGCGCACGCGATTGGATGAACATTTACGAGACATCCGTCTGTTGCATTTGGAACATTTCCCTTTCGGCCACTGTACAAGCCTCTCGGTAAGACCAGAAAGGCCCAAGAGCTCGCTGAGAACTCTCCAACAAGGGAAGACTAGTGGGACCTGTAGCAATTTCGATTATGTGAGAAGACAAGTAGATGATCACCCACCAGCGTTGTGGCAGGAGCTTATATGCCAGCCATGCAATGAGGACCAGACTTGACCCGATAGTGATCGACACCGGCCATATCAGGCCAAGGAAGCCTGACAGTGGCGTGATCCACCACAAATCCCCATGGCGCCGCGAGAACCAAACCTCAAAGGTCTTTGAGGTTAAAGTTAGCAGGAGCACGTAAGGCACTACGGCCGCAACTAGTGTGATTGCAATAGGAAGAAAGGCGAGAAGGCCCTCTCTGGTTTCAGGAATCATTTCTGCACCTCACGGGATATTATAGGTTGAATACTACCCTGCACCATTGATCGTGTTGTGGCATAAATTTCCTAACCTGAGTTGTGTGGAGGAATCCGTTTGTCTTGAAATCTTGGAAAGGGTGAGCGTTACAATGATCAATTGGTAATGCTGGTTAAAAACTATACCGCTCATAAGCTTTAAACGCATCGCTCCGCTTACGGGCGGTATTTTTAGCTATATTAATTTTTCAATCACAAAATTCATGATTATCTTATACCAGATGATATGTGGCTGTCAAGGTATTTTCGCTAGAAGCCAAACTTACTCTCAGATAAAAGGAGGCTTTAGACACTGGTCTAATGCAAAATGTAAGCATTGGATGGATCAAGCAACGAGAAATCCTCACAATTGAAACACTCAACACAATCTACCCTGCCCCACCCAACTACAACGGTCCACCAGCCCGATTAGAACCACTTTAATGCAACAACAAATCCACTGACCATATCATAGATATAAGAATGCGCTTAGTCATTCAGCAACATAATATTTTAGTTATAGGCTCTCCGGAGTGTAGATAATCGAGATGCTTTCAAGTGATACAAGTTGATGGATAGAAATGTAAAAAATATTTTAGGGCATCAAAATATAACTACGGTCGGATTTTTTGGAAATCACGATTTCCTGCTTTAATCCTTCTTTATATATCCGCCTGCATAAGGGGAAATATAAAATAGACCGATTTATATTAATATCTCTAGATTCGATTTGTTTTTAGTCTTAATTAGAAGATATGTATTTACTTTGAAAATTATTTTTCTGTTGTGTAAAATTAAGTGTGTAATTTGGATCATTCATGCAGTTTTTGAGTCTCGGTTTTTCTCACAACTCAGACAGATATACTCTCCATCGGCATCTATTACAAAGCAATACCCATGGGTAGACTTGACGAGTAGCTTTTATTTCAAAATTACCAGTCATGTATTTTCATGTTGGCAGCATAACGGAAGAGCTCAGCAGCGCGTTCTCCAGCGTCTGCTGCAGCGTAGGTTATCCCGCTCACTTGCATCATTTGTGACGCCGCATTTCCCACAGCCCAAGGGTCAGCCAGACCATAATGCCCACTATGCCAGCGAAACCACCAATAAGGTGGTTTGTGATTGGAAAAATTAGAGCCCAAATACCTAGCTTCTGACTGTTGAATACGCCGTGAACCCAACC
>SOIH01000295.1 GCA_004376895.1 Anaerolineales bacterium
CGAGGCGACGTCGCAGCGGTTAAAGCTGCCGTTGAAGCCGGCGCACGCGGAGCGGAGAAGGTCGGCGAAGTTGCCGCCATCCATGTAATCCCACGCCCGCATGCGAACGTGGACGTCACACTGCCGCTCGGTCGGGGACCAGCTGAGGGATAAACTCACGCTGCACTGACCGACGACATTGGTGATCGTGGATTGAGGGCGATTCGAAATATCTTGACGGGGAATCGAGAACGTATTCCTCGCGGAAGCGGAGCAGGACAGGACCGCATCATACGATACGACTTGCTTCCCCGTCAGCAACATCGTCTTGCCCAAACCCAACGGCCACCGAAATGGAGTGCCCTATGCTACTAGGTAAAGTTGTTGGCACGCTTGTCGCCACTCGAAAAGAGGAAAGCCTCGCGAGTCTCAAGTTTCTTGTGCTCAAGCAGCTCGACATCGAGGGCAAGGAGACGGGCGGCTATCGTGTGGCTGCGGATGCCGTTGGCGCAGGATTAGGCGAAGTCGTTCTATACGCCACAGGCAGCGCCGCCCGGCAAACGAAGTACACCCACGAGCGACCTTGCGACGGCGTGATCATGGCCATCGTTGATGTCCTCGAAGTCGATGGTGTCGTGAAGTATGACAAATCCGAGGCCGGATGATGTTGGACGACACACGAATTGACGCCATCGTTCAACAGGTTATGACCGAACTTCAGCAGGGGGAACGCGTACGGCATGGACCGCTACCAGAGCCAAAAGATCCCGTACAGCCGCCCCCACCGGCGCCCGTCCTGCGCCATGGCGACAACCTTTTCCCAGATGTTGATAGCGCTGTCGCCGCCGCACGATTGGCGTATAAGCAGTTAAACGAGCTGCCCCTCTCCATCCGCGAGCAGATGATTCAACACATCCGCCGTGTGATGCGTGAAAACGCCCAGCTCCTCGCTTACGAAGCATGGCAAGAAACGGGCATGGGGCGCTATGAGGACAAGATCGATAAAAACCTGGTGAATGCGAACAAAGCCCCTGGCACCGAAATCCTCGACCCGACAGCCTGGAGCGGTGACGGGGGACTTACACTCGTCGAATATGCCCCCTACGGCTTGATCGGCGCCATCATTCCCAGCACTAACCCGACTTCAAGCGTGATATGCAACGCGATTAGCATGGTCGCAGCCGGAAATGCCATTGTCTTTAACGCACACCCAGGTGCGAGAGCATGCTCCAATCACACCGTACAGTTGATCAATGAAGCCATCGTTGAAGCTGGTGGCCCGTCAAATCTGGTCTGCGCCCTTGCAGAACCAACCATAGAAACCGCACAGCAGATCATGAAACACGAAGATGTGAACCTGCTCACCGTGACCGGCGGGATTGGTGTTGTGCGCGAGGCTTTACAGAGCGGGAAACGGGCGATCTGTGCTGGCCCTGGGAACCCTCCCGCTGTCGTGGATGAATCCGCCGATATCGAGCAGGCTGGTAGAGACATCTTGCGCGGCGCATCCTTCGACAACAATATCATCTGCACGGACGAGAAGGAGGTCTTCGTCGTCCATTCCGTCGCCGATGCATTGAAGCGGGCGATGTGCACCCATGGCGCCTATGAGATCGACTTGCAGCAACTGGACCGATTGATGAAATCGATCTTCACAGAAATTCCACCCGCGGGTGAGCATGGGGTGATGAACAAAGCCTTCATCGGCAAGAATGCCAACGTTCTGCTGAAAGAGATCGGGGTTGAAGTCGGGGATGAAATCCGCTTGATCATCGTAGAAGTACCACACGACCACCCGCTCGTACCCACAGAGCAGATGATGCCCATCATGCCCATCGTGCGCGTGCGTGATGCCAATGAGGGCATCGACCTTGCGAAACATTACGAACATGGTTTCCGGCATACGGCCACCATGCACTCGAAGAATCTGGACAACCTCAGCCGCATGGCACGGGAGATGGATTGCAGCATCTTCGTAAAGAACGGCGCATCCTTTGCGGGTGTAGGTTTCGGCGGTGAGGGTTTTTGCTCCTATACGATCGCCAGCCCCACCGGAGAGGGAATCACCAATCCAATCAGCTTCAGCCGCGTCCGTAGATGCGTGTTGAAAGATTCTTTCCGAATTGTGTAGGACGATATGGCCAAGAAGAAAATAACCTCTGGGAATCAACTCGAACCGGCGCTCGCACTGGTTGAGTTCAACAGCATCGCCGCCGGCATCCATGCCGCGGACGCCATGATCAAACGCGCCCCTATTTACCTCATCAAGACTGGAACCGTCCAGCCGGGAAAGTACCTCGTCTTGATCGGGGGCGAAGTCGCCGACGTGGAGGAATCCCTCGCCGAAGGTCGCGACCTGGGCGGGTCGCACGTTGTCGACTACGTCTACCTGCCACAGGTCCACCGGGAGGTTGTGAGCTCGATCGGTGGGGGACGGGTGCCCGAGAAGACGGATGCGCTCGGTGTGATCGAGACAAAGACCGTTGCTGCTTCGATCCTCGCCGCCGATGCAGGTATCAAGGGCGCTGAAGTTCGATTGCTCGAGGTTCGCCTCGCCGATGGCTTGGGAGGGAAAGGGATCGTGCTTTTCTCCGGCCTCGTTGCCGATGTTGAAGCAGCAGTCGAAATCGGCGTGGGCGTTCTTGAAAGCCCCGACATGCTCGTGTGGGAAATCGTGATCCCACAGCTGCATGCAGAGATGTGGAACAACCTTGGAGATGCGACTCGCTTTCGCACACGGGTGATAGACAAGCTATGAAATTTGGACGCGTCGTCGGAACGGTTGTCGCCACGAAAAAATACGAAGATCTGGAGGGGATAAAATTCCTGGTCGTCCACGTATTGGATGAGAATCGGAAGCCCACAGGGAAATTCGAAATCGCGGCAGACGCAACCGAGCAGGCAGGTCCTGGCGAGCTCGTATTCATGGTAGCCAGCCGCGAGGGTTCGCAAGCACTACCAGAGTGGTTCGTGCCCGTAGATCTTGCGATCACAGGCATCGTCGATGAGGTCGAAGTGGAAACCGGTCCCCGCCGGAACGAGCCGACCGCACACTGGTACAACTCAGACGAGGGAGATTAGTCGATGTACATCGGTAAAGTCATCGGCACAGTCGTCGCCACAATCAAGATCGACCACCTCGATAACCGCAAGCTCTTGCTCGTGGATATGCTGGATTTGAAAGGGGACGAGACGGGGTACTACGACATCGCCGTCGATGTCGTCCAGGCTGGTCCTGGCGACACGGTGCTGGTGATTGATGAGGGGAACGGCGCCAGACAGATCCTTGACCTCGACCCTGGCGCTATTCGAGCCGTAATCGTCGGCATTGTGGATGAGGTGTCAATAGCTGCCTAGTTGGTAAACAAAGAATTGGCTTTTTTTGGAATATTCGAGAGTTCATCAAGCGCTCGGTCCATGGATCGAGCGCTGTAATTATGCTTAATGCAGGGATTCGTTCGTGATTATTCCCATAACCGATTTGAGGCTGTATCAAGAAGTGAGCGATGTCTGTCTGACGAGCTCCACGAATTCGGGTTTCAAACTCGCGCCGCCCACCAAAGCCCCGTCGATCTCCGGCATGGACATGTACTCCGCGATGTTCCCCGCGTTGACGCTGCCCCCATACTGCACTCTGACTTGCTGGGCTGCACTTTCCCCGAAGGTCTCAGCGATCGCCCCACGAATAGTAAGACCGATGATGCGATTTGCATCGACCGCTGTCGCCGCCTGCCCCGTCCCGATGGCCCAGATCGGCTCGTATGCAAGTACACACGTCGAGATCTGACCCTGATCAAGACCCGTGAGCGCGGCTCTGACCTGCCCGCCCACGAATGCCTGCGTCTCGCCCGCCTCTTTCTGGGTCAGGTTTTCACCGACACAGATGATCGGCGTCAATCCATGGTTGAGTGCAGCTTGGACCTTCTTACTGATCGCTTCGTCACTCTCCCCCGCCCCGCCAATCGCCCGCCGTTCGGAGTGCCCGATGATCACATACTGGCACAATGCGGCGATCATCGGCCCGGAGATATCCCCCGTATGCGCGCCGGATTCCTCCCAGTGGATATTCTGTGCTCCGAGGCCGATCTTGTTGGCCTGGATCACCTCCGCCAGCGCGGCCAGGACGGTGAAAGGCGGACAGATAACGCGATCCACGTTTTCGATCTCATACAGTGGCGAGCGAATTTGACGCACGAATTTCAACGCCTCCTCCGCCCGGCCCAAATTCATCTTCCAATTTCCTGCAATAATCGGTTTTCGCATGTCAAATCCTCAATAAGTTGTCATCCGTCGACGATTTTACCCGGTATCCCGTTCACCTTAATTGTGTGGGACTCAATAAGCGCACAGCCTGCATTCATCATCCATCAATAATAGATGGTCGGAGCGCGAGCGTGTATTCATTACTGAAGCGCTCATTAAATATACTATTCCGTATGATAACCCGAGTGCCAATTCTAATCCAGCCAAGCCAAGAGGAAATTTCCAACGATGTCTAACCGACGTGTCCTTAATGCTGCGTTTACTGATGGGTAGAACGCTAAGGAAGAACCGTTTATGAGGGGGATTTGGTGCCATTACCCTACTAATCGGAAACACAACTAGTTGTTGGGAATTACAGAATAACCTTCCCCACAGCAAGCTGTATGACATTCTAGCTATCTATAATGATTTCATAGGTCGATAAAGGAGAGTATGATTTACTCTAAATCTAGTGAGATCTTTAAGGCTTCATTGATCCGAGCTAATACATCTTCGGATATCACGCCGATTCTTTTTACTAAACGACCCTCAGAAACCGACCTTACCTGAAATGTGTCTGCAGACGATTTCTTAGTGATGCCGTTCTCCTTACCCTTTTCAATCGGGACATGCCAGGGTGCATTTTGAAACGCAGTATTCCAATCTGTTACTGACACAACGATCTTTAACGGCAATCTCCCGATCGCGTCATTACCAACAAGAATACAGGGGCGGGTCTTCTTTATTTCCGCCCCGGCTGTCGGGTCAAGATTAATGATCCAGACTTCGCCCTTCTTCATGCAAAGTCCTCAGCATCAAGCGATGCGAAAGCCGTTAGCTCTTTGTCGGTGTCGTATATGTGTGCTACTGCTTCAGCTGCTGCAGCCAAGATTTCGTCTTGCGTGCGCGCACATTCTCTCTCAACTGCCAGTCTAACAAAAGCAGATTTTGAGAGATCACGTTTCTTTGCAGATTCAGTAAGACATTTATCCAAATACTCCGAGACCATAATATTTAAACGAATCGTTTTATTTGTGTCTTGGGCTACCACAATTCGCCTCCATGTTGGGCTATATTTATGCGCATATATATTATACAAGTTTAATGCGCCTCAAACATGGTGCTGCATTCTTATTTTTACTTGCTTCTTCTCATTACCACAAACGGAAACTAGACCATAAATTGAATTTGTGCTAAATAACATACCTTTGACTGTGAAGCTGACCATCAATTCCCGCCTTTTTGAAAGGGGAGATGCTCTGGGCTCCAATTTCACAATCGGTCGTGGCCCGCCTTGCTCTGGACGATATGCGCGGCCGCTATATGGCCTTCTGTGACTACTCCGTCGCCTGAAGGCAACGGCTTCTCAGAGCACGCAC
>SOIH01000014.1 GCA_004376895.1 Anaerolineales bacterium
CGGGGCGTCTCTACGTTGATTTCCCGTTCCAAAATCACAAGAATTCCATGTATATGATTGGGCATGATAACCCATTCATCCAACGCAACATTAGATCTGATTATTTCGGTTTTCCTCCACTCCTCAGAGACAATTTTACCGGCTTTGGATAAACACATTTCTCCACAAACGACATCACCGAAGAAGTTTTCCTTATTTTTCGTGCAAACCGTTACGAAATACCAACCTGGGGAGGAGTAATCCCAGGAAGCAAGTCGCGCAGACTCAATTCTATACCTGTTCTTGAATTTCATGTTCTATCCCCCTTACGTATCTCCGATTTGCGGGCTTACTCTATGGTGTGGAGCAGGGTGAAATTCGGAGGTCCCATCTCGCCGATCGGCAAGCTGGCGACCAGAACAATTTGCTGGCCATGGTTTACGATCCCGGTTGCCAGGCATGCATCGCGCACTCTAGCGATCATCTCCTCGACTGAATTTGCCTTTTTAACCAGGCGAGGGATAACACCCCAGGCCAGAGAGAGTTGATGGAAGGTTTTCGCCTCTGGTGTGAATGCTACGATCGGGACACTTGGGCGAGTGTATGACATCAGTCGCGCAGTCCGGCCAGAACGCGTAAAAACAGCAATGGCAGCGACATCGCGATCACGTGCCAAGGCTTTTGCAGCCTGCGTCGTAGCGACGGCATCATCATCCGTGATCAAAACTTCATCCGCGAGTACACAACTCCATTGTGGGGCGTGGCTCTCAGCGTCGCGGATGATCCTGTCCATAGTTTCGACGGTTGCGATAGGATATTCGCCGATGGCTGTTTCACCGGAGAGCATCAAACCATCACTTCCATCAAACACGGCATTAGCCACATCCGACGCTTCAGCCCGAGAGGGTCGCGGGTTTTCGATCATCGAATCCAGCATTTGTGTGGCGGTAATCACGAATCGTTGTGCTGCATTTGCGTGTTGGATGATGTGTTTCTGTATGGATGGCACGCGCTCCGGTGCGACTTCCACGCCCAGGTCACCGCGTGCGACCATTACGCCATCACAGACGGCGAGGATCTGATCAAGATTATCGATAGCTTCCGGTTTCTCCAGCTTAGCGATTAATAATGGGGTGACGCAGTCTTGAGTCGAGGATGAGATAGCCTCTCTAAGGCGTACTAAATCCTCTGCGCGGCGCACGAACGAAAGCGCGATTGCATCAACGTCATGTGCGAGTCCAAACTCGATATCCTGAAGATCTTTCTTTGTGAGGGAGGGAGCTGATAAGTTAACGCCGGGGAGGTTGATCCCTTTCTTGTTTCCGAGCTTACCACCATAGACAACTTCCGTCGCAACATCATTGCCATCGATCGAGGTGACGCGCAGCTCGATGCGGCCATCATCCAACAGGATCCGGTCGCCTTCATTTATGTCTTGCGCAAAGGAATCGTACTTAACTCGGATCGTGTCCTTTGTGCCAATGACATCGCGTGTCGTAAGGTTGATCTGATCACCGGGAGAAAGGAGAATCGCCTCGCCGTCCTCGAGCATACCGGTGCGCAGCTTTGGGCCCTGCAAGTCCTGCAGGATCGCAAGCGATCTCTTTTCTTCCTTTGCGAGCGAGCGAATCTCCTTAATAACTTTCGCATGGTCATCGTAGTTTCCATGTGAGAAGTTCAAGCGGATTACATCCACACCTGCTTGAAGAAGGCTTTTAAGCTTGGCACGACTGCTCGAGGCAGGTCCAACTGTGGCGATGATCTTTGCCTTGCGGGTCATAGGTAATTCAATTCCTTGGCTTCCTGTTCTAGCGCTTCACGAAAATCTGGGTGAGCGATTTCGATGAGCGCTCGCGCCCGTTGTTTGATCGTTTTAGCGTAAAGGTTTGCGACGCCGTATTCTGTGATGATGTAGTGAACATGGTTGCGTGTAGTCACAACGCCCGCACCTTGTTTGAGCATGGAAACGATGCGGCTGACCGGAGCGCCGCCGCCGGGTGTGGCGGTTGAGGGGAGAGCGATGATCGGTTTTCCACCTTTGCTGCGCGAAGCTCCATAGACAAAATCCAATTGACCACCGACACCGGAGTAAAGCTTAGGGCCGATGCTATCTGCGACGATTTGACCTGTGAGATCGATCTCGAGCGCGGAGTTGATGGAGACCATTTTCTCGTTTTTTGCGATGACAAACGGGTCGTTTACATACTCCGTGGGATGGAGTTCGATGATGGGGTTATCATCGACGAAATCATAGAGTTTCTTGGAGCCGAGGATAAAACCCGCAATGATTTTTCCGGGGTGCAGGGTTTTCTTCTCGTTCGTGAGCACCCCGGTTTCGATTAACTTGATCACGCCATCTGAGAAGAGTTCGGTGTGGACTCCGAGATCTTTTTTATCATCCAGGTAGTTCAAGACTGCATTTGGAACCGCGCCGATACCCATCTGCATCGTCGACCCGTCTTCGATAAGGTCAGCAATAGTACGGCCGATTTTCATGCTCAAGTCCGTGGCTTTACCCATCGAGAGCTCAGCAAGCGGATAATTTACGGAAACGGCGAAATCGATTTTCGAGAAGTGGATAAAAGAATCACCAAGCGTCCGCGGCATCTGCTCATTGATTTCAGCGATGACGACTTTCGCTCCCTGTGCAGCGCTTTTGACCAAGCCGGCTTCAATGCCCAAACTGCAAAAGCCATGCTCGTCTGGAGGGCTAACTTGGAGGAGGATAGCGTCTAACGGAAGATGGTTGTCACGGAAGAGAAGCGGAACTTCTGATAAGAATATTGGCGTGAAATCCGCCCGCCCTTCGTGAACAGCCTTTCTGATGTTGTGGCTGATGAACAGGGTGTTCACACGGATGTGACCTTCCAGCTCAGGATCGATATGAGGTGCCGGTCCAATTGTCAATACTTGAACGATTTCAACATTTTCTAGTGTCTTGGCGCGCTTCACGAGCGCAGCCAGGAGTTTTTGGGGTACGGAGCAGTTTCCCGTTAAGAAGACGCGCCAGTTAGATTCGATTGCTTTAACCGCGTCATCAGCATTCATCAAGCGTGATTCGTACTTTTTCAACCAAGTCATTCGTTTTGTGCCCCCACGCCACCCAGACGCCTTAAATGGACCACTTCGCCAGCCCTTGTGTTCAACCCGCGATGCAATGCTGGCATATCTGCGAGCGCTCCATCAATACCTTTCAGTGCGATCGCCTCGAGGTAGGGATATGCACCAAGGAATAATGCATGAGAAGCGGTCCGTCCCAACACGCCCGACATATTTGGAACGCAGTAATGGACGACTCGTTCCTCCTCGTAAATCGGGCTACCGTGATTCGTCGGGCGTGAAGTCTCCACACATCCCCCCTGGTCGATGCTCATATCGATGATCAGCGCACGCGGCTTCATGGATTGGACTGTCTCTCTCGTTACCACAAGTGGTGCTCTTGAGCCGGGCACAAGCACTGAACCGATGAGAACATCGGCGAATAAACAAGCACGCGTGACGTTGTACGGTGTTGAGAGCATGGTCACAATAGGATACGGAAGGCGCTCCTGTACTTCACGGAGACGTTGGAGATTAGTATCCAGCAATGTAACATGTGCGCCGATTCGAGTGAAGCTGTCAGCCGCAGTACTGCCGACTATACCGGCACCGATGATCACAACTTCAGCGGGAGGGACCCCCGCTGCGCCGCCAAGCAGGATACCTCGGCCGCCATGATCGTTCTGCATGAAGCGCGCCGCGACCTGGACCGCCATGCGGCCTCCGATTTGGCTCAGAGGCGTCAGGATCGGTTTATATTCGTCATCTTCTTCAACTTGTTCGTAAGCTATGGATGTTATCTTTTTTTCCAATAGGGATTCGATTTTATCCTGTCGTGACGCGGCAAGGTGCAGGAAACCGGTGATGCATATTTCGGGACGCATCATATCAATTTCGTCTCGCAAGGGACGAGCGAATTTCATGATGAGGTCCGGGCGGCCGAATACCTCCTCGCGGTTGTAGACGATCTGACCACCGGCTGCTGAATAATCGTCATCTGTAAAGCCTGCGCCCTCGCCAGCCTCAGTCTCGATATAGAGCGTGTGACCATGTTTCGTGAACAGGTTCACACCCGCAGGGGGGAGACCGACGCGGAATTCAAAGGGTCTTCGTTCTTTAGGTACGCCGATATGCATGGCTCATTCTCCAGGGAAACGGCTTCTCAGGGTAAGCACGAAAGTAATACAACGATGATATTCGCATCATTAAGATGACAGGAGTTTTACTAGAATTGCCTTCTGGGCGTGTAAGCGATTTTCAGCTTGCTGGAAGAGTACCGAGTGAGGGCCATCCGCAACCTCATCGGTGATCTCCTCTCCACGATGGGCGGGGAGACAGTGCATGACGATCACGTACTTCGTCGCCAGCTCGACCACTCTCTCGTTCACCTGGTAGGGTGCGAAAACTTCCCTGCGTTTTTGCGCTTCGTCTTCCTGCCCCATGCTAGTCCAGGTGTCTGTATAAATGACATCTGCGCCTTCAACCGCAGCGATAGGATCACGAGTCTGCTGGATCTTGATGCCCGTAGCCGCGGCCAGATCCTCGGCTTCTTTTATCACAGCTTGGGGCAGATCGTATCCTTCGGGTGAAGCGATCGTGAAGTGCATGCCCAACTTGGCACAAGCGAAAGCCAGGGAGACAGCGACGTTGTTTCCGTCACCGATGAAGGTCATACGCAAATCCTTCAATTTATTAAAGCTCTCGAGGATAGTCAGCATATCTGCCATTGCCTGGCAGGGATGGTTGAAATCACTGAGCCCATTGATTACTGGAACCGATGAATATTCCGCGAGCTCAAGGATGTGTTCATGCTCAAAAACCCGAGCCATGACCGCATCTACATAGCCGGAGAGAACCCGGCTTACATCTGCGATCGACTCGCGTTTACCAAGACCGATTTCGGCAGGGGAGAGGTAGAGAGCATCGCCACCGAGATGCCGCATCGCCATATCAAAAGAGACGCGTGTACGGAGACTGGGTTTTTGGAAGACCATCGCCAGCACTTTACCGGCAAAGAGAGGTTTGTTGCCTCCCTCATTTCGTTCTTTTTTAAGTTGTAGGGCGAGCTCTAGCATTGCTATCAGCTCAGCGCTGGAATAATCTGTAAGGGCGATAAAATGACGCATGGATATCTCCTCCAAGCACTACTCAAGACGCCGATTTAATCCAGAGGAGTATAGCATAGGACCAACCGAGAGTTTAGACTTGGAAGGGGAATCGCGGATTAAATCATTGAGCTGATTTGGAAGTTCCGAGGTTATCGCTGTGCGAGTGTTTGCGAGGCATTGGGGGGCGTAACCAGTACAGCCAACCACCAGTCCGTCTTGAAGGGGGGTCTAGCCGGTCAATTGCCGCGAGCAGGAGAGCGGTGATGAGAACTACAGCTCCGATCCACTGCACCGGCGTCATTGTTTCGCTTAAGATGAAATATGCCAGCGAGACCGTAACGAGAAGTTCAGCGAGACCGAAGATGGATGTCTGGATTCCGCCGATTAATTTCACGCCTGCAAAAAGCGTAAGGCGCGACAGGAAGGTCACAACAGTTAAGCAGATTATGGGAA
>SOIH01000094.1 GCA_004376895.1 Anaerolineales bacterium
CCGATCGCCACAATGGGAAACATCGTCCTGGTGGGAATGGACTTCAAAGGTCGCAGCAGGTAATGCCAGCGCCAAGCCCGCGCCCAAACACCGAGGAAATACACCCCCACACCGGGAAGCAGCCACCAGTAGTTCGCATCACGTAGAACTTCCCAGAACGTACGCAGATTAAGCCCGCGCAGTGCGAGCCAGACAAAAACAAAGCTTACTGCAATACCCAACCAGAATTGCCAGCGTTTCAAAGGGCCTCCAGTGCGCATCGATTAATGCCGTAGTGATTCGCGAAGGCGCCAACTTGTCTCTCTGCCCGGATCTCCTGCTTCACATCCTAAGCGGTCAGCCTCTCTCACCCACCATTCATGAGAATCGCGGGGCTTATTCAACCCCGCGACGCCTCCGCGCTTAATATCCTACCCGAAATAAAATCGAGCGCAAGCAAAGTAAACGCTTGCGCTCGCATATCGATAACCCGGAATCTTCAGACTACTTCCGCAGTGACGTACAACATCCCCTCTAGAATGCGCTCCAATGCCATCGTATGGCTGCAAAGGCTGCGTGTGAGGAAGAAATCACAGTCACAGCGCCACACGCCGTCGATAAACTCCACTGTATGCGGGTTATTATCCCCATCAAAGGTCACATGAAAATTCTCGAAAACAATACGTTCGCGTTCTTCCGCGTAGTGCTTTGCTTTCTCAATCTTTCCGATCATGCCATAGTCCATTTTGACTCCTCTCTAGTTTGCATGTTAAACAAAAAGGCACTTGGGCGCGCCCAGGTGCCTAATACCGGTGATTATTTATTTGTCCGGTGACTCCGCTCATGGCGGCAGTCCCTCCTGTAATAAAATCTCACATCCAGTATAGTCATTCCGCAGGGCAGAGTCAATGTGCGCCCTCCCTACGGCAAACCATCTGCTGTTCTACGAAGACGCTTCGGTGTCTCGCCTCCCCAGGCCGCTCTCTTCTGATCCGTCCGAACGCAGCAACTCCTGCCCGAAGGCGCCTACGCTGGGGACGACCCAGCAATCGGCTTCAGGGTACAGTCCACGTGGATCGAGCAAAACGGGGGTCATCCCCGCCGCTGAAGCCCCCATTACGTCAGCATGGAAGTTGTCACCCAGATAGAGTGTCTCGCCCGGCTCGACGCCAAGTCGTTCCGCTGCAACCAGCAACAGACGCGGATCAGGCTTATACCACCCCACCTCACCAGCAGCCAGCATTAAATCGAACATGTCCTTCAACCCCAGACTCTCAACGATTTCATCCAGGGGTTCGCTGCGATTTGAGACCAGGCCAAGCTTGAATCCTGCCTGTCGCAAACCTGTAAGCGTGGGAATGACATCATCCGGGACGCAATCCTCAGACTCATAGGTATCCCACATTCTCACCGTCACTGCGAGCGCAAGCTCTCCGGCAAACGCGTCCTCTGTGCCCAACTGTGTAAATTGTCGGCGGGCGTGGTTTATCCAGAAGTCGCGGTTGTCCCTCCATGGTCCAAAACTATCTAAATCTTCTAATAACTCTTTTGAATCCGCCCAATACCAGTTCACCCAACGCTCCACCTCAATGCGCTGCTCCGGCGTGATTTCAAGGCCAAGTTCAGCCGCGAACTGGTAAAACACATCCCTGGCCGGAGGGTCACTATGGCGCAGCGTGCCGTCTAGATCGAAGAAAACGTTCGAATAACTGTCCAGTAAAGGTTTATTTTCCATTGATGTTTGATGACGAATAAGCTCAATATCTGCTGCTAACCTCAGATTAGATCACGGAACGGTCAACAATTATGACACTGACTTTCCAGGTTCTCATCCATCAACTATTGAGCTTGAAATCGTTTGGGGTCGGATTGCAGCCTGAGGGATTGGCTTCACCCAAATCCTTCCCGCATACCTCCTTGATGGCTTGTGTAACAGGAGATTTTATCATGGCAGCACAAGCATTTCATCCGCGCCTTTTTGGCGGCGTAACCCGGTTTTACATCGCTGTTGCATCCACTTGGCTTTAAGGTAACCTTGTTCGCATACTAAAGAGAGAGATGGAAGAGAACAAACGCCCCCTTGACAGCATAGATTATTGGTTTGCACTAGCTCTCACCGTGCTGGCGCTGTTCGTTTACGTACAGACGTTGACGCCGAGCCTTTCGTATTTGAGCCCGGACGGCAACGAGTTGGCCACGATCCCGTATCTGCTCGGCCTGGCTCACTCGCCCGGATACCCGGTCTATACATGGTTGGGGAAAGTCTTTACCCTGCTCCCCTTCGGAGATATCGCCCACCGGGTTAACTTGATGAGCGCCGTTATGGGGGCTCTCAGCACCGGCGGCCTGTACCTATTAATCACAATTTCCCTGAACCCTCGTGTCTCCAGTCCCCTGCTGCGGCGGGTGGCAGCGCTCACCTCGGCGATGCTCTTCGCATTTTCCCTCACCTTTTGGTCACAATCCGTGATCGCAGAAGTCTATGCACCCAACATCGCCTTTATCGCTCTAACGCTGCTTGCTCTTCTGTATTGGGAGAGGACCCGTCGGGACCGCGATTTCTTCCTGTTTGCGCTGGCATTCGGCTTGTCGCTTGGAACGCACATATCTAATCTCGGATTTGCCCCTGCTTTCGTCGTCTTTATTCTTCTGGTCGACCCCTCCACCCTCAAACGCCCGCGATGGTGGCTGGCGGCAATTGCTGGATTCGGGATCGGCATCCTCCAGTTCCTTTGGCTGCCGCTCAGGGCGGATACGCTGAACGATCGCATAATGCTCGAACGGGCACCGGTGACAATCATGGGCATGTACAGGTATACATTGGGTGCGTTCTCACAAATAAAATTCGCCTTCCCGATAGAGGAATTACCTTTACGACTCGTCCTTTATATGGATCTTATCCGCAATGAATTTTCCCTATCAGGGATTCTCTTCGGGCTCGCCGGGTTGTTTTCATTGCTATTCCGGCGCACGAAGTATTACTTCCTCTTGGTGCTGATGTACCTGGTTCACGTGTGGTTTTTCATCCAGTATCGCGTCTTCGATCTGCAAGTCTTTTTCCTCGCCGCGCATTTCCTCTGGGCAATCTTCATCGCCTTCGGGATTGCTGAATTATTGGGCGCTCTTGAGCGCCTGGCGATTCGCTCGAGAAACCGCTTGGCAACACGAGTCATCCCCTTCACCCTTGCCGCTCTAACGCTCCTTATCGGCCTTATCCCCTTAGCTCGAAATTGGTACCAATCGGATCGCTCTGATGACGTTGCGGTCAACGATTTCTACGCCAATGTTTGGGAGATCCTTCCCGAGAATTCCGCTCTGATCACTCGAGGCGGCGTCATGGGCTATGATGCTTTCTACTGGCCCTTGATCTATAACACCCGTCCAGACGTGTACTTGCCAACTCTGCCTACCCCATTCCCTGTCTCAACAACTCTCGATGGCCTCGATCTGTACAGCGCAACACCGGTTGGCGATAACCAGAAAGTCATGGGGCCCGGCTCGTTGCCGCCCAACCTTCTTCCAAAGGATCTCTGGCAGGTTCCCGTCCTTATCGGCGCACATCAAAACCAGCCCGGGCTATTAAGCCAGAGAGGCCGGCTTGTGCTCTACCATCTCACCGAAGAACCGCCCGACTTAGTCGTCAATACAGCTTCCCCCACGACATTACTTAATCTCAAGCTGGGGGACGTGACACTGCTGGGCATCGATCTCGAGCCCGAATCGGTTGAGAGCGGAGGAAGAATTCACCTCACGCTTTACTGGAAAATCTTGAGACCTGACCGATACGGCGTCGAGCTTTCAATCGGCGATTCTATCCTCGAGGCACATGAGCTCGGTTTTGGAAATTTAGCTCGTTACCATAAAGAGGTTGGTATTTCCATGGATAGTGTGATTGTCGAGGATTACTGGTTGGTTTTACCCTCGACAACACCAGCCGGAACACATGATCTGAATATTCGTCTGTTGATCGGCGGAGAGACATCCCCGATCGCCGAGATTATCGTCCTCGATGAAGAAAAGGATATGGAACGATGGCTAAAAATCGCTGGGGAATCATAATCGGCGGCGTACTATTAATCGTGATGCTTATGCTGGGCTCATTTTCCATTGGGGTTTATCTTGGCCGCCTGGGAACGAATCAAGAAGCTCCCAGGGATGATGCAGCAGCGCCGCCGCCCATCCCTCCTCAGAATCCACTCCAAGAGAAAGTCGGGGATGATATCCAGATCAACAACCCGGACTTGGTCGGTCGTCTTAAGTTCGTTGGGAAGGACGGAATACAGCTCACCACAGAACAAGGGAATAAATTTGTCATTGTTGACGAAGATACACGCGTTTGGAATTGGAGCGGGGAAACGCTTCAGCTGCGCGATCTCGGGCGCTACGACATCCTCGCTGTATACGGTGACTTCATACAAGACGAAGGCCGGCAGCTTCGTGCCGAACTCATCGTCCGGCTCCCCCCTCGCCAACCAGCAAACCCTTGAAATCCAGTATCACCTTCTAGGAAGCCGAAACCGATCCTCTGGTATTTTTTGGCAAGCTATTTTTTTATGAATCGCCGGGCGTTTAGCGTAACCCCTTCGGGTGACCATCGAGGGCATCTTAAACTAGCGACAAGAGAATGCGCAAAGCAAATCCGATCACCACCAGGAACCCGATGATGCTCGTCGCCATTTGAAATCGGGGCGACAAGCGTTCATGCCCGAGGGATCCCAACCCGGCCAACAGCGTCTGCCAGGAGAGGGACGCCAGACCTGCCCCGATCACAAACGCCGCGTGCTCCGGAACCGAACCTAAATTCTTAGCGCCGCCGCCGAGGATCAAGGCAGAAAAATACACAATCGTAAGTGGATTAATAAACGTCAGGCCCAAGAACTGGGCGAATACTTTACCGCTTCCATTTGAGTCTGCACCATCCGTTTCAGGTGATTCCGAAGGTCTGATCGACCTCATCAACCCATACAAACCCACCGCCAATAGCACAACACCGCTGATGACACTAACCTGCAATGCGTATGGGGAGATGATCTGTGCCAGAGCCCCGCCGGCGACTGCGGCCAGCGCCGCGTACAAAAAGTCCGCAAACGCCGCACCGGCTCCCGCCATAAATCCGACCCGAAAACCGCGCCGCAGACTCACGTCGAGGATAAGAACCGCAATGGCGCCAACGGGAATGGCGATCCCGTAACCCGCTAGAACTCCTTCAATGAATGCTGCTATGAGAGCCCTCAATTACTCTGGTGAACGTCGGATCTCGCCTACATGAGTGAAAGCATGGTCACAAGCCCCTCTTCAAAATCACCAAACCCGTCCAGGGTGCCTGCATTTCAGGAACAACCGGCGGGGAGCACATTGAAACATTCCCGCGCCCGTTTCGCTTTCCATTACGAAGGCGCCGCAGCACCATCAGCGATGACTCCGCTCAGGTCGTATTCAAGCGCACCCGTGATGCGAACCTGAACCATCTCTCCGGCGCGGATTTCTTCCTCCACAATGACCATGCCATCAATTTCCGGCGCGTCTCGATAGGAGCGGCCCAGTGAAATCCCGTCTCCACACCCTTCGATCAGAACTGGCAACGAATCGCCCAGGAATGCCTGGTTCCGTTCGAGGGAAATTCTCTGCTGAAGAGTCATCAACCGGTCCCGCCGCTCCTCTTTGACAGCCAACGGGATGGGGTCGCCAAGAGGTTCACCTGCCGTCCCCGATTCTGGTGAGTAAGAAAAGACGCCCACGCGGTCGAACCGGATTTCCTGAATAAAGTCCATCAACTTTCCGAAAGCCTGCTCCGTCTCACCGGGGTAGCCCACGATGAACGTCGTCCGTAGCGCGAGATCAGGCATCGCCCCCCGTATCTTTTCGATCGTCCGCTGCACCCAGTCGACGTTCGCCGGTCGGCGCATTTCGCGCAAGATATTCGGATCTGCGTGCTGCAGCGGCATGTCCAAATAGGGCAGGATTTGTTCGTTCTCCGCCATCACTTCGATCAAACGATCCGTCACGTAGCCTGGATATGCATACATCACGCGGATCCAATCAACATCAGGGATCGCTGCGACGAGATCCTCCAACAGCTTCGCCAAGCCATCTTTCACGCCAAGGTCATGACCATAGTCGGTCGAGTCTTGCGCGATCAGAATCACCTCACGCACCCCCGCCTCCTGCAGCCGGCGTGCATCCCCCAGAATCTCCTCCGCTGGGCGGCTCACTGCTGGTCCTTTGATCAATGGGATGGCACAGAAGGCACAGGGACGCCGGCATCCATCGGCGATTTTCAGGTACGCGCTGGCGCCGCTCACCGCCACTCGATCCACACCCTGCTCTTCCCTGCCTACCGCCTGCGTCTCCGGCAGATGGTAGAGCGGCTCCGGGTGGCGCCGCTCACGCAAGCTCTGCACAACCGAAACGATATCCATCCAACGTCGAGTGCCTAATACGCCATCGATCCCTGGCACTTGCTCAACAACAGTCGAACCATAGCGCTGCGTCAAACAACCAGCGGCGATGAGCAATTGGCCTTCGCTCTTCCCCTGCGCGAGCTCTCGTAACACAGCCAGCGATTCTTCCTTTGCCGGTCCTATAAAGCCGCAGGTGTTTACGATCAGAACCTCGGCTTCCTCCGGCCGCTCACTGACTTGAAATCCCGAGCGCCCGAGCAGCGTGGACATCGACTCGGAGTCTACTGTGTTCTTCGCACAGCCAAGTGACACTAGGTGAAAGCGCGTTGCTGCCATCGACTGTTTAAGTTACCCCTCAGGAATAACGGGCGTTGGAGTCACGGTCTCGGTCATTTCGGGGGAAGCGGTAGGCGTCAGAGTCTGAGTCGGGGTTGGAGTTTGTCCGCCGCGCGGCGTCCAAACGCGGGTAACCACCTGCCCAACATCTCCCATGAGACCCTGGTCTTGTCCATTGAAGATCACGCGGATGCCCCCGCCGTTTCCTGTGAATACTTCCACCCGCTCTTCACCGAGGTAATCATATCGCTCACCGGCGCCCATTCTACCCTTGAAGGTCTCCTCGCCATCCACAAGCACCTGCACCCAGGACTCCCTCTCGGCAATGACTTGTAGATTTACTTGGTCAAGAACGTTCAGGATCAGCGTCGATGTCGCCGTGGGCTCCTCGGTTGTCAGTTGTGTCAGCTCCACAAGCACAGATACTGTGGGAGAGGGGGTTATTGTCGGCGTAGGTAGTGAGATCGCATCCGCTGAACTCGCCACCGCTGCGGTGCCCTCCCCGCTGCCGATGTTGGCGTATAGTTTTCGCCCACCCCATATAAGGACAACAATCACACCAAGCGTGATGATCGCGACGACGAATATGTCTGTAGAAAACCAACTCGGCATTCGGATCCGGCGTACAGTATTTTTCTTACTGGCGGTCTTGCCTGTGCCCCTCGCTACGAGCGATCGTCGGCGCTTTGGCTGCCGGCTCTCATCGTATCGTCGTAGGAGCTCTTCGGGGTCTATGCCGAGGAACTCAGCATAGTTATGTAAAAAGCCGCGCGCCTGGGCTTGAGACGGGAGCGAGTCAAACTCACCACGCTCAAGCGTCTCCAGTCGAGATGCGCGGATCCGAATGGTGCGTTCGGCTTCCTCAAGCGTTAGTCCTAGCCGCTCGCGCGTTTCTCGTAGAGTACGACCGATCTCTTCCATGTCATATACTAGAGATAGAAAACCGCCGGCGCATTTCCAAGAGGAGTGCGCCGGCGGATATGCTCTCTAGAACTCAGTCTTCCTTTTGGCTTTCTTCGTCTGACTCCCCTTCATCAGGCTCCGCGGTGGTTTCGGCTTGCATTTCAGCCGGTTCCGTATCTTCTTGAACGATCTCTTCCGCTACTTGTGCCGCTACTTCAGCTTCGGCATCCTCCGCGGTGGTTTCAGTTTGCACTTCAGCCGGCTCCGTATCTTCCAGGACAATCTCCTCCGCTGCTTGTGCCTCTGCTTCAGCCTCGGCATCCTCCGCCTCGAGTTCCGCCTGCAAATCCACAAATTGGCCTGCCCCCTCCATTTCTATATCGAGGGGTTCCTCGATTTCATAGGCCGATTCGGGCGGCTCACCCTCTCTGTGTACAACGACGGTGATTTCGGGGATCAGATCTAACGTCAGGCGGACTTTGACCAAATGCACACCGAGTATTTTGATCGGTTGTGCCTCGATCTGGCGGCGATCAATAACGGCTCCCATCTCCTGCTCGATGCCTTCGACAATCATCGCCGAAGTTATCGAACCGTAGAGCCTTCCAGTCTCGCCGGCTTTGACACCAAAATTCAGGGTCAACTCACTAATCTGCTCGGCGATCGCGCCCATCTCAATATTGAGCCGGTTGCGTTCTTTCTCAGCCTGCCCACGGATGCGCTCGGTCTGCTTGAGCATTCCCGGTGTAGCGAGCGCCGCCAGACCTTGCGGTAGGAGGAAATTTCTCCCATAGCCGTCCGCGACCTTCTTCATATCACCGGCACGTCCCAGTTTGTAAACGTCCTTCAGTAGTAATACTTTCATCTCTCATCAAGCCCTTTCCTCAAAATTCGAGCGCCGCATGCGGCGCTCGGGGCGAAGGGTACAACGCCCAGTGCACGGCATTGTACCAGAGCCGATCCGATCGGTCAAAGGATATATTTCCTCAGCAATCGGACTACTATTCACAGGGTATGCGTTCAGGGAGCTTTGGCGCCCTTCACAAGCGGCCCTGGCACATTTATTTCATAATCTGAGGCTCAAGGAGTCCGGCGGTTTTTCTCCATCACAATCGCATCCTCCCTGTTACGATAATAACGTTGCCAGCGGTCGACCTCGGCGTAGCCGTCTTTGAGATACAAATCATAGGCCTCCCGGTTCGATTCTCGTAAAGATAACCGTATCCGAGATGTGCCCAATCCTGCTTCGCATGTCTGAAGCAGACGTCTTGCGATGCCCCTTCTTCGAAACGCCGGGGCAACGGCGAGCGTCGCCACCCAGCCCATGTCTTTCTGCCGTCGCCGATCGCCGACGATGAAACCTACGATTTCTTCATCCACTTCAGCGACGTAGCGCACCGTTTCCGGGAAGATCAGCGCTGCCAACACGTCGATCCACGGCCAGGCATCACTCCGAAAACAGCGCTTCTCCAGACGATAGATGGGGAGAAAATCGCGCCACGTCGCCGCTCGAATGTCAGTGTTTAACTCGGCTTTCGAGCTTTCTCTTGCGGCCAGAAGCTACTTGCCACCCTTCGTGAAGTTCTCTAGCAAGCTCGTGAACTCCATCGGGAAGATGAACTTGGTGGCAGGGCTCGCGCCCATATCCTTAAGCGTCTCAAAATACTGCAGGGTCATCGTTTTCTGATCAACCTTTTTGGCGGCGACGAATATCTTTTCTAGAGCCGCTGAATAGCCCTCTGCCCTCAGCAATTGAGCCTCTCGATCACCCTCAGCGCGCAGGATGTTCGCCTGCTTATCGCCGTCCGCTATTAGGATGGCGGCTTGCTTCTCACCATCAGCGATGTTTACAGCAGCTTCCCTCTGACCCGTGGACTCAGTAACGACCGCTCGCCGGACACGTTCAGCGGTCATCTGACGGGTCATTGCCTCCTGAATTTCATCCGGTGGAATGATCTCGCGGATCTCGACGTTGGTCACCTTCACGCCCCAGCGCTCGGTCACCTCATCCAGCTTCACCCGCATCACCTCGTTGATGTGATCGCGATTGGACAGGATTTCATCAAGCATAATCGAACCGATCACCGCACGCAGCGTTGTAGTCGCTATACCCTGCGCTGCTATTTCGAATTGTCTCACCTGGATCACACTATCCATGGCGGCGACGATTTTGTAGTACCAGATGAAGTCGACGGCGATGGAGGCGTTATCCTTTGTGATCGAGGTCTGGTGCGGGATTTCACGCACCTGCTCTCGCAGATCTACCTTGATGGCCCGCTCGATGAATGGGATCAGGAACACGAGACCTGGACCACGCTCACCCACGCAGCGCCCGAGGCGGAAAACCACCAGGCGTTCATACTCCTGGGCGATGCGGATTGCGCTGGCAATAATTGCCAACCCAATCAACCCGACTGCACCGATCAAACAAGCTATAAATGTGCTGGACATTTCCACAACCTCCTTGAATAGATGAGGGCTATTTCGCTTCTTCTTCAGGCTCCACCAAGAGCATCAAGCCCTCGCGATCGACGACCTTAACTTTCTTCCCCGCTCTTACACTGCCCTCCGACCTCGCCGTCCACAACTCACCCAATGCGTATACCGAACCGATCGGATTAAGTTCCGTTCGTACCTCTGCGACTTCTCCGATGACTCTAGTGGGATCAATTGTCGGCCTGGCTCGCTGCGCGGTAATCGCGCTGCGAATCGCCCACCAGAAGTATCCCAAAGTGAGCAAGGACACGCTCAACGCAAGCAGCGGGTGAACTGCAGCTCCACCTCCCTCCGGTTGAAAGAGAAAGACAGAGCCCACGCTTAGAGCAAGCGCAGAAAATGCCAGCCAGATTTCTGGCCGCGGCAAGCGGAGCGAGGCGACAAACAACACACCTCCTATTGCAAGAACGATCAGCGCCCATGCGTTGAGCGGCACGAAGATCGTCCCCAACCCTGCCCCTCCCAGCGCTACGAGAGCAAGGATTTCCAGAACTCCCGTGCCCGGGTTTACAACCGCCAGCGCCGCCAACCATATTCCGGCAACCAGAAATAAGTAGAGCAGACTTAGAAACAGTGGCGAATCGATGATTGTCATCTACCTTCACCTCCTCACGGCTGAATTGTTAAAATGGTAAAGGAGAACTCGATGATACTTTTCCACTTAAGCGGACATTCAGCCGACATTCACCCCATCTAATTGTGCACTATTACAAGTGGTTCTTCAAGGGCATCTCGCCGGGAGATTGAAATCCTGTCTGCGCCGATGGTATCATTGCAGTCATCGTAGGGAGCTGCCAAGATTTCATACCCTCTCTTCTTTACCGCCGGTGTTGCTGCAGGCTTGCTCTGGCTGATCGCAGCCGGAACAGAGCCGGCTCTCTCACCTCGGCAACGCTTGATAAACGACCCGGTCATCAGCGGGGTAGTCATGCTCGCTACGGGCCTGTTCACAGCCAGGATGACCTTCATTCTCCTGCATAGCAATTACTACTTTTCACACCCGCTTGAGATCCTATACCTCTGGCAGGGTGGTTTGAGTGGAATCGGAGGGTTCGCTGGTGCGTTGGTTGGGCTGGGTATCTACTCTAAAGCAAAGGGCGAATCATTCGCCACCCACGCTGACGCTCTCGCCATCCCAAGCGCAATCATCGCCGCGAGCTGCTGGCTTGGGTGCTGGATGGATGGTTGCGCATACGGAATCCCCCTTGAGCGTCAATTCCCACTGCTCACAGGTATCGACATGTTTGACAGCGAGATCCTGCGCTGGCCCACACAGGCTTCCGGGGCCATATTCAGCTTATTAAGTGTTGGTGCTCTGGTTATCATCAAAGACCGGCTCCCGCAGGGGGTACTCGGGATGATAAGTTTAAGCTCGATAGCTCTCGGGATCTTTGGGGTTAGTTTTTTCAGAAGCGACCCCAGTCTTCTGATCGCTGGATTCCGGCTCGATACGCTAGCCGCCCTGGGGCTTGCGCTTCTCGGGATCGGTGGGATATTGATATATATTCGAGAATCGTAATAAACAGATCCGGAACCGCCCTGGCTAACTCGAGCTCGGCTGACCTTGCCTCGATATGAATGGAAATGCCTGATGCAACATGAGTAGGAGTTCAACCTGCTTCAACTAATAAGATGGATGATTATCCATCTCAGGCTTGCTATGCAACATTGAAAGGATCAGATGGGTCGATGCAGAACGAAGAATTATCCCTGGTTATCAACACCGATCAAACGCAAAAAACTCTTATGGATTTCATCCGCAGCGAGCTCACGCGCGCCGGTTTTTCACGCGCAGTCGTCGGCATAAGCGGTGGAGTCGACTCAGCGCTCACCTGTTTTCTTTCAGCAGAAGCTTTGGGGCCCGAGAACGTTCTCGCAATCTTTATGCCTTACGAAACGACCGGCGCTGATTCCCACGAACATGCTGCGCTGGTGATCGAGGCTACGGGTGCCCGGGAGCAAACCGTGGATATTACACCGATGGTGACCCCTCTCTTCGAGAGGTTCCCAAAGGCAGATAAAATCCGTCGGGGAAACGTGATGGCCAGAATGCGGATGACCGTCCTCTACGATCAGTCGGCTGCGTTCAACGGTCTTGTCATTGGAACGGGGAACAAGACGGAAATCCTGCTCGGCTACACTACGCTCTACGGTGACAACGCCTGCGCAATAAACCCCCTGGGGGATCTCTACAAAACGCAGATCCTGCAGCTTTCGCGCGCAGTCGGCGTCCCTGAGCCGATCATCAGCAAACCACCCTCCGCCGATCTTTGGAACGGTCAAACGGACGAAGATGAACTCGGGTTCACCTATGACGAGGTTGACCGTTTACTTCTATTTCTTATCGATCAAGGCCGCTCCGCACAAGCCTGTATCGATGCGGGATTCGATGAGAAATTCGTGCAGAATGTCATAGAACGCATTCGCCGAAACCAGTTCAAACGTGTACTGCCTCCCATCGCCAGGCTTGGCAATCAAACCTAGACCAGGATTTCTCTGTGGGATAGGGAGAACTACTTTAAGATGATGGTGTTACTATTGCTGCGGCCCAAGTTAACCAAGTGTTATAAACGATGTAAATTGACTTCTCATCAGGAAATCATTTAGGAGAACCAGATGAAGCGAGCAGTCAGTATCAGCTTAGGGTCTTCAAAGCGCGATAAATCTGTCGAGGTTGAACTTCTCGGTGAGCAGGTTCGTATCGAGCGCATCGGCACCGACGGCGATATGGAGAAGGCCGCCCAGCTCTATCGTGAGCTTGACGGGAAAGTCGACGCATTCGGTGTGGGCGGGGCGGACCTTGCCCTCCATATTGATGATCGTGTGTATCCTATGCATTCCGTGAAACCCATGGTGCGTTATGTAAAGAAAACGCCGCTTGTCGACGGCTCTGGCCTGAAAGATACGGTGGAAGCGCGCCTGGCGGACTTCGTAGATCAAGAAGTGGGTCTTGGGGATCGACCTAGAAGGGTTTTACTCACAGGCGGGACCAGCCGCTGGGGGATGGCGATGTCTTTCTTGGAGGCGAATTACGATTGCATTTTCGGTGATCTGATGTTTGGACTAGGCCTCCCGATTCGCATCCGCACCAAGAGGGCAGTGAAGATCCTGGCCGCGGTGCTCATGCCGGTCGTTTCTCGCGTCCCGTTCGAATGGCTTTATCCCACCGGCGAGAAGCAGGAAATCCGCACGCCAAAATGGATCCGCGATTACGAATGGGCCACTGTGATCGCCGGGGACTGCAACTACATCACCCACTCTATGCCCGATCAAATGGACGGGAAGATCATCGTCACGAATACGACCACCGACTCCGATGTCCGTCTCTTTAAGAGCCTGGGTGTGAAAACACTGGTGACTTCCACGACTGTGTACGAGCATCGTTCGTTCGGTACAAACATGATGGAAGCTGCGCTCGTTGCAGTGTCTGGTAAAGGCCGCACGCTGACAAAGGCTGAAATCCTGAGCATGATTGATGAGATCGGGCTTAAACCCCAGATTCAGACGTTGAACTAATTCCCCCACCCAACCGAATCGGGTGCTTATTCATAGGGGCATAACCATCGTACATCAGCCGCCAAATACAGATTAAAGGGGCACAAGTGCCCTCCCACCAATACAAGATGATAGCTCAGTGAGATGAGGCCCAAAGACCGATCATCCTTTAATCAATTTGTCTATGAGATCTGCCGTTCGATCCCAGCCGGACATGTTATGACTTACGGCGAGATCGCAGCCTGTATCGAACATCCAGAAAACATGGACCCGTTTGCCTATGATCGCATCAAAGCACGCTGGGTCGGATATGCGCTGAAGGACTGTCCCGAAGATGTGCCCTGGCACCGCGTGATTAATGCCCGGGGGCAAATCAGCGCTAGACCTGGCCACGGTTTTCAGCGCACCCTGTTAGAAGATGAAGGAATTGTTTTCGGAAAGTCGGGCGGAATTAGCCTCAAGCATTACAATTGGAAGCCATTAAAAAACAGATAACCGATTCCTGGTTATTATCTTAGACCGATGCACATCTGCACCGAGAAGTGGAGAAACGATGGACGCAATTATTCTAGCTGGTGGAATTCCTACAAGCGAAGACCCGCTTTACCTGGCGTCAAATGGTCAGAGCAAAGCGCTGATCGACATCGCTGGAAAGCCGATGGCGCAATGGGTTGTTGATGCACTTGACGGGGCAAAAAGCGTGGACCGTATCATCATCGTCGGATTACCCGCTGGTGTTAATCTTCGGTCCTCGAAGCCTATTGACTTCTTACCAGAGAGAGAAGGAATGCTCGCCAACTTGACCGCCGGGGTAGAACATCTACAAAGCATCGACCCTTCGATCCAACAAGTGCTACTTCTATCCTGTGATATCCCAACGATCACTCCGGAAATGGTAGACTGGCGTGTTCAAGGCGCCGATCCAGATTCCGATCTTGAATACTCCGTCATCAAAAAAGAAACCATGGAGGCTCGCTTCCCGACCGCATCTCGCTCCTACGTCCGCCTGCAGGATGTTGAAGTGTGCGGTGGGGACATGAATTTAATCCATGTCAGGCTGGTCGAAGACACCACATTCTGGGAGCGAATGGTCACCGCACGCAAGAGCCCCTTCCGGCAGGCTGCTCTACTGGGGTTTGATTTGTTATTCCTTATGCTCATCCGCCGCATAACCATAAATGACGCGGTAAAGCGCGTGAGCAACCGGCTGGACCTTAAAGGGCGTGCGGTTATTTCACCCTACGCGGAGATTGGCATGGACGTAGATAAACCACATCAGTTAGAGCTTGTCATCTCCGATCTCTCACAACGGCCGAGTGACTGAGATGAACTTTTCCGCCTGGGAGGAATTTGATGCCCGCTGGTCAGCTCGACTTCGGGTTGCGGAGAAACCGGGAACCTCGCGCTCTCTGGCGATGGTGTTCGCCCACTCCGGAGATTCTTGGTTCTGGCTGCTCGGGTTAGGCCTGCTTTGGGCTTTCGGAAACCCGGCCTATCAAGGCCTGACGATTCGTTTCATCGCCGCCATCTTCGTTCTCGCAGTCTTGGTTATGTCTATCAAGTTCACCATACGCCGCCGCCGCCCTGAAGGAGACTGGGGAACCGTCTACCGGAAAACTGACCCTCACTCCTTCCCCTCCGGTCACGCGGCGCGGGCGGCGATGATCGCCATGCTGGCGCTTCTTTGGTGTCCACTCGCAATCGGTCTTGCGTTGACCCTTTGGGCGCTTCTCGTCTCCCTGGCTCGCATCGCCATGGGCGTGCACTACCCCTCTGATATTCTGGCGGGCGTGCTGCTTGGCCTTACATTCGGCGCGGCTGTCTATCTACTCACTCTCTAAACGAGAAACGGACTGGTTTACGCCAGTCCGCATTGGTCCAACCTTCAATTTGCCAGCTCGCTTCTACGTGTTCACTGCCGCTGGGATCAATTCCTAATCGGATGATAATTTCGCCAAAAGCGCCTGCCAATCGTAGCCAATAACGAGGGCAACGTCGACCTCACCATCTGGAAGAGTCTGGAAGAGCACCTGGCTTTGGGTCAAATCCAATAGGGTAACAAGGTATTGGGTCGTGTAGGGATTTCCAGTGTAATCTACGATGCGTGTCGTCGGGTAATCCATGCGATCAGCATTCGAAATCTCTGTAACATTGAAACCCAGATCGCCCAAAGCATCTGCGAACCGACCTGCCAGCCCCTCCACGCCCGCGCCGTTCAAGACAGCCAGGCGCGCAAATTCATCCTCTGCGGCAGATTCCGGATCTCCTGTATCAACCGATGGACCGATCGCCCCCGTCGCCGTGAAAATCTCATCGCGCAGCATGCGGATTTTATCCGGAACGGGTTTCAAGACTTCCGCCACTTCCCCGCCATAGATAACTCGCTCCAGGGTCACCATCTCGGGCGGGCTGATAACCGCACGTCCGATATTTCCAGGATTAACCTGAAAGACCATTAAACCGAGCGAAATCATCTGTTCGAGTGAAAGATTCGTGCGGATGCCGGAAGCCAGTTCCTGGTAGAGTGCTGGAGCCTTAGCCACGAGCGTCGGGATCATATTCAAACGCAGAATCTGCGAGCGGATGGCCAGAGCAACCTGCTGCTGGCGCTTTGAGCGGTCAAAATCACCACCTTCTGTATGCCGAGCTCTGGCATAAGCTAGAGCGACCTCACCCGAGAGTGTCTGCACACCTGGTTCGAGGTCAACGGTGTTGTGAGGTCCAATCGGATCGACCTTGATCGCCTCGGGGACGTCGATTTCCACACCACCGATTTCATCCACCATGCGTTCAAACGCCCCAAATTCGATCTGCAGGTAGTAATGAATGGGCACACCCATGAACTTCTCGACGGTCTTGATCGCTAACTCGGGCCCACCCCCCGGCAGGCGATCTTGTTCACCGAGGACGTATGCGGTGTTAATCCTGCCATGGCCGTAACCCGGGATCTCCACCCACAGGTCGCGGGGGATGGAAAGCATGCCCGCCGTCTTTGAAACCGGATCGACCGTCACCAACATCATCGAGTCAGTGCGCGGCGCGCCCTCTCCGCTCTCCCAGTCACGGTAGTCAAGCCCCATCAG
>SOIH01000053.1 GCA_004376895.1 Anaerolineales bacterium
CGGACCGGGGATGCGACCGATTTTGACATCGGTTGGATCGAACCCCGACTGCTCGGCTCCAGACCAACCGAATCAGCCATGCCCTGATGAAAGATCTCGCTCATGGTCATGGCCCACAGCCTCTTCATACTTTTTTATTGACCCTGCTCATGGACGTGAACTTTGAGGGT
This sequence comes from Anaerolineales bacterium, assembly GCA_004376895.1. Lineage (GTDB taxonomy): Bacteria > Chloroflexota > Anaerolineae > Anaerolineales > E44-bin32 > E44-bin32. The sequence goes on from SOIH01000053.1 coordinate 171, forward strand.
TTGGTTGAGGTAGTTCAACCCCTGCTAGAGATCGGCCACTCCTCAGGTTGGGACCTTCTAGCTGGCGTCCTTACCGGCATGCTCCTATTACATGAGAAATCATCCCTGTCGGTGACTTGCTTGAGATTGTTGTTTAGGCGAAACACTTTGTCTTTCAGCCGGGAGGGTACTTGAGTGCACTGATGACATTGTTCTTTTGTGTTAGTCATAGTATAAGGAATAGGCTGGATATTGCGTGAAAATAAAATGAAAATTGCATTAACTGCCGATTTGCACCTGACGACCTCAGGGAACCATCCAGATCGCTACCACGCGTTAGAGAACATTCTCTCAAAATTGATTGAAGATCAAATTAACTTTCTGATTATTGCCGGCGATCTGTTTGATTCCTCCTCCCAGAACTACTCCGAGTTTGAAGCTTTATGCAAAGCTACAAAATATAAGCAGATAAAATTTATTGTCATCCCCGGCAACCATGATCCAACCATCAGCAACTCAGCAATCGTCGCTGAAAACATACACATCTTTACCGAGCCAGGGCTTGTTGCTCTTGACCCAGAAGGCCCACATTTCCTTTTCCTTCCCTACCAAGCAGGTCTTACGATGGGCGAGAAAATCGACCATTTTAAAGGGGAATTCAAACCGAACGATTGGATCCTTATTGGACACGGCGATTGGACTGAAAGCTTCAGGGAGGTCAATCGCTATGAACCAGGAGTGTATATGCCGTTAACCAGAAGGGACATTGAAGCATATTCGCCCAGTCAAGTGTTCCTTGGACACATTCACAAACCCTACGATCAGGGTCGGGTGCACTATATCGGGTCCCCTAGCGGTTTGGACATAACCGAAACTGGCATCCGAAGATTCCTTGTCTACGATACGGTTACCGGAGAAATTGAAACCAAACGAGTTGATACTGATGCGGTTTATTTCGATGAATTGCTTGTTGTCCTTCCTGCGGAAGATGAGCGAACCTATCTCGAACACGCGATCAAATCGCGAATCGAGGATTGGGGCATTATGAGGCAGGACCGAGAGAAAGTACGGGTGAGGGTGAGAATTTGCGGATACTCCTCAGATCGTAAAACGTTATTGAAAACAATAAAGACGGCGTTTCAGGGCTACTCATTCTATAAAAATGAGGAGCCCGACATATCCATGGTCTCTATTGCTGACGACCCAGAACGCATCTACATCGCGGATAAAGTCCGAGCTAACCTGGAAGAATTAGATTGGCCGATGGGTCTAGACGAGCCTGATAATGAACAGATCATTCTGGCGGTTTTGGATGTGATCTATGGGGATTAGCTATGTCCATTCATATCGAAGAAATTAATGTCCAAGATCTGGGCCCGATAGCTGATCTGCAGATCAAATTTAAATTATTTAATCTCGTCTACGGGAAAAACGAGCGCGGTAAAACTTACCTGGTTGAGTTCATTTTAAAATCCCTGTTCAAATCCGCCGCGAAATGGGATTTGCGCGCTCTATCGCCCAGCGGGAGGGTCTTGGTCTCCGGCCTTGAGGATGACTTAACATCTTTTTCGCCCTCCTCGAAACCCAAGATCGAAGACTTCTGGGAGGAATGGAAAGAAGGCATTCCAGTAAATATGGCCAAGCTGCTTGTAGTCAAGGGCGCCGAGTTGAGCATGGTCGAAGGCTCGCCCGGCGGCATAAACAAAGCAATTATCAAAGAATATCTCTCGAGCGAGGTTATTCTGGATGCGATTCAATTAAAAATATCGAAGACGGTTCAAGATTCGAGTATCGAGAATGGCACAATCAATGGCGCTAATCGTGGTGAAATTAAGACAAGGCGAGAGCTGCACGATCGACTCGGCGTCTTAGATGAACTGTTCGAAGAAGTCGATGAAGTCTATTCTGGCGGTCACCGTCAATCGCTGAATAAGGAACTTGCTGAACATGAAGAACTTTTCCAAGCGCTAAACAAAGCTAAAAGATACCAAGCTCACAAGATTTATCGGCAAATCCAAGAACTGATGAAGGGGAAGATCAGCCTCTCAAGGGAGCAATTGGAATCACTGAAGGAGGATTATCGAGAATATCGACGAAACTCGGAGGAAATTAGCAGAAAAAAGGAAGAGCTTGGTGGATTAGAAGATAACCGATCACATTTCGAGTGGTTGAAAAATGCCATCCCCGTCTATGAGAAGCGGGAAAGCAGCGTTCATGAACGGGCCAAGAATATTTTTCTGATCCTGGCTGCGCTATCGCTTATCGGATCAATATTGTTTGGCTTTTTTAATCAACCGATACCAGCAACATTCTTTATCCTCCTCGGCAGCATCTTGGTTGGTTTTTACATTAGACAGCTCATGACTCAGGTTGAAAGGGCGGTTGACATCGATGAGATCCGAAGAATTTCGAATGAGTTCGAGGAAAGGTTTAGCAAGAAGCTAACCAACCTCCCCATGATGGTAACACTCAAAGGAGAGATGGAGGCGGGATATTACCGCAGTCAGTCTCTGGTGCAGGAAATTGAAGAGTTGCAAAGAAAGATTCACGGCTTGGAAATTGGTATTCAGGAAGAGCTTAATGAGCTAAGCGAAACGGTGTGGGAGAAAGCAAAATGGGGAGATGCAATAAAAGAATTGGGGATAAAGCTGAATAACCTAGAGCAACAAATTCACCAACGAGAGCTTGAGCTAAGCAATCTCGACGTAGAGCCCTCAGACTACATTGAGGAAGATCCGGGGTTGAACTATGAGAAGTCTCGCTTAATGGATTTGGAAGAAAACCTGACTCGTATTCGAGATGAAATAACGTTTGAGGTCACCAAACTTGGTACCTTGAAGCAAAGGATATGCCAGGAAACGGGCGATGACATCTCAATTGAATGGGAAGACTTGCTCCACAATCTAAAGATGAAGCGCCAGGAAATATGCCGGGATTATAAGCAAATTACCTCGGTAATTCTTGCCAAGATCCTTGTGACCAAAGAAATCAACAAAATTCGAGAGCAGGAAGACGCGCAGATACGCGAAAGCCTTAAATCAAATGTGGTAACTGATCCCCTTTACCAGATTACGAAACGTTACCATAAAATCGACCTTGAAGATGACTTACTCATCGTATCAGACCCCTATAACGATTTTCCTCTCACGGACTTAAGCACCGGAGCACAGGAGCAGGTGTTATTAGCATTACGGATTGGTTTCGCCCAAAAGATTATGGGGCAGGATAGGGCATTCTTAATTTTAGATGATGCCTTCCAGCATGCCGATTGGGAGCGTCGAAGATGGCTACTAGAGGAAGTGGTCAATCTGGCAAAGCAGGGTTGGCAAATCATCTACTTCACCATGGATGATCATATCAGAGGGTTGTTTGAGAAAGAAGCAAAACCTGAATTCGGAGATCAATTTCACACCATGGAGTTGGTAGTTGATGTTACTTGATTGATGAGTCTACGTTACAAAACATGAGAAGCCAGCCGGGTTATTAATCGGCTTTGCGAACGAAGATGATTAGTTTGATTATCGGTTGGAGAATGAGCCTCGCTTTCTTAAGCGGATAGTTGAAGCAAGGGAGAGCCTGTATCAAGGAAAATGTGTAAGGATTGAGGACCTTCCCAAGGAGGAATCGTAATCAATCCAAAGATTCGGTAAAGTAACGGCGCCATCTACCCTCTTGCCAGACTGTGTGAAAAGTCGGCAAAAAGATTAATGGTTGTAGGAATAAACTAAAATATCGGCGACTATCGACTGTCCTGCTCGCCCACTTCATGCCCACCACACCCCAACCGCCAGGTACGACCATCACCAGCGAGAAATTGGTCAGCTTCTAACGGACCCCAACTCCCAGGGATGTAGGAAACGAGCGGCGAGGCCTGCGGTAATGATGCCCACCCCTCCAAGACCGGATCCACTATACTCCAGGCCAACTCTATTTCGTCGCTTCGGGTGAAAAGCGAAGCATCCCCATTCAGGACATCCAGTAATAGCCTTTGGTAAGCATCCGGAAGCGATTCTCCCTTGAAAGAAGAGCGATAGTGGAATTCCATGTCAACCGATCGCGTCTCCTGTGGGGAACCTGGAACCTTGGTTTCAAACCGAAGATGGATCCCCTCGTCAGGCTGAATACACAAGGAAAGTTGATTTGGAGTGAGAACATAATCATCAGGGAGTTCAAACATCACGTGGGGAGGAGCCTTGAACTCAATCACCAGCTCACTTGTCTTGGTCGCCAATGCCTTCCCTGTGCGTAAGTAAAATGGCACGCCCTGCCAGCGCCAGTTGTCGATAAACAATTTGATAGCCGTATAAGTGGGGGTTTGCGAAAGAGATGACACGCCTTCGGTCTGGCAATACCCCTCATATTGGGCTCGGACAGTATCCCCAAGTGAGACCCGTCGCACCGCTCGCAGCACTTTCACCTTCTCGTTACGAACAGAATCTGCGTCAAAGGTCGCTGGAGGCTCCATGGCAACCAGGGCAAGGAGTTGTAGGAGGTGGTTTTGAAACACATCCCGCATGACACCCGCTTGGTCATAATATCCAGCACGATGCTCAACATCGACGTTCTCCGCGACAGTGATTTGCACATGATCTATGAAGTTCCGATTCCAGATCGGCTCAAAGATGGTATTAAGAAACCGGAAGTAAAGGATATTCTGCGCTGTTTCCTTCCCCAGATAATGGTCGATACGGTAGACCTGACGCTCGTCGAAAACGACATGAACCGCTTTGTTTAGCTCCATGGCCGACGTCAGATCACTACCGAAAGGCTTTTCGATGACTACCCTCCGCCAGCCATTGTCCTCCTGGGTCATTTCCAATCGCCCTAATTGATCGATGATAACTGGGAAAAGGAGTGGGGCCGTGGCCAGGTAGTAGAGCCGATTGGATGGTTCACCCTCCAGTTGATGGAGGAATGTGCGCAGGTTCTCATAGTCACTCACCTCATTCAAGTCACCGATCACATACCACAGATTTTGCGAAAACTGCTTCCAGTCCTCCTCCACAGGTATTACTCCGGCGAGTTCCTGCATACCACTCAGTAAAAGTTGGCGGAATTCATCATGAGAGAAAGGACGACGGGAAAAACCAACAATGTTTATTTTTTCTTGAAGCCGGTCTTTAGTATGCAGGCTATATAACGCCGGCACCAGCTTGCGCTTTGTCAGATCGCCTGATGCACCAAAGATGACAACACTTGTGGGCGGATGGTTCGTGTCAGCCCTTTCCATATGACTCGCCTCCCTCTTTCCAATTGCCGAGCTAAAACGTACCTCACCTTATATCGATTATCTGCGCTTAGATTCTTTGCTACCTATGTGGAACGTTTTACTGTGTGACCACCGAACTGCTGCCGCATTGCCGCTAGCATTCTTGCTGCGTAGCTATCTTCCTGGCGGCTGACGAAACGCATGA
>SOIH01000234.1 GCA_004376895.1 Anaerolineales bacterium
CGAGGACCAAGCATGGATGTTGGCACTGCGGTTGAAATTGGTTACATGTACGGATGCGGTAAGCCTGTGTTCGGATATACCAATGTAGTCAAGGACTACGCGGAGCGCGTTGAGCCTGACGACTTCTTTGTGGAGTCTTTCGGGCTGGTCGACAATGTGATGGTCGAGGGTCCCGTTTACCGAACCGGCGTGGTCGTGGTTCGGGCAGATGTTCCATCTAATGAGATTTACACATCCCTTGAAGGTTTCACTGCGTGCGTGCGGCAAGCAGCCGAAAAGCTTTTAAGTCAACAGCCCTGATTCGACAGCGTTAAAAAGAATGCGGAAGCTAACGTGGAGGCAACCTGTCAACCCAGTTGCGGCTTGGAGAATTCTGGGCTATCATTTTAAAAGGGGGAACCATGGCAGTTATACGCACACCTGATGAACGTTTTGAGAACTTACCCGATTTTCGCTTTGTGCCCCGCTATGTTGATGTTAAAGGATTGCGTGTCCACTATGTCGACGAAGGGAATGGAGAAGTCATCCTCTGTTTGCATGGCGAACCAACCTGGTCGTTCCTTTATCGCAAGATGATACCATTGCTGTCGGTCAAGCATCGGGTTATAGCTATGGATTTCATTGGTTTCGGCCGCTCTGACAAGTTCACCGAGCGGGAGGAATATTCCTTTCAGATGCACCGTGATACACTATTAGATTTCATTGATACGCTGGCAATTGACCAGATCACACTCGTTACGCATGACTGGGGCGGATTGATTGGTCTACGACTTGCAAGCGAGATGCCAGAGCGATTTGCGCGATTAGTCATCATGAATACCGGCCTGCCCACAGGCGAGCAGCAGGCGAACGATTCCTTTATCATGTGGCGACAATTCGCGGAGAGCACCCCGGACCTTCCCATCGGACAGGTGATACGTATGGGAAGCGTGCACGGTGATAAGATTGCACCAGAAGTTATCGCTGCCTATAATGCGCCATTTCCTGATGCGGCTTATAAGGCTGGGGCGGCGGTGTGGCCTCTGCTTGTTCCAATTCACTCTGACGACGCAGGTGCAGCCGAAATGCGACGAGCGCGAGAGGTTCTCTCCAAGTGGAATAAGCCTGTGCTGATCATGTTCTCGGACGGTGATCCTGTTACCCGAGGAGGAGATAAATTCTTTCGTCGGCTCATCCCATCAGCGCAAAACGAACCAGAGATTGTCATCGAAGACGCTGGTCACTTTCTTCAGGAAGAAAAGGGCGAGGAAATAGCCAAACACATTCTGGACTTCATGTCCCGTACGCCGATTGGCCAAACATAGATTCAGACATACAGGTCGGGCATTCTGGCGTACTTGCTCCGTAGAAGGATCGCAGTGCTGAAGACGCCAGGAATGTGAGCTGGGAGTCATGGCCCAGCTAGGCGGACTTGGAGAGGACGCTACATAGACGAGGAGAGGTGTGGAAGATTGAGGGGGAAAGCATGATAGCAATGGGGAATCATTTCTGCTCACTCCTCACATAGAGTGCGCAAAGCTCCTTACCTATCCTTCCAGCTATCTCAGGCTCAATTAGGAACTGCCTAACGAACTTTCCATCTCCATTATAGAGCTTAATGGATATGTAATTCTGATCTTGATCTGTTCTTACCAGAACTATCTTGTAGGTTCTGCCATCATTGGTAAACGTGGCGAATTCC
>SOIH01000191.1 GCA_004376895.1 Anaerolineales bacterium
ATGACATCAAAAAGCCGTTTCGTGAGTAGAACTGCCTATTTCCAGACGATGCCTGTTTAGTTACGTAACGAGCATGTATCTCAATAACTCCGGACAAAGCGGGATATGTCAGGTCATCATTCCATTGTATTTCGCTTCAAAGGAGATAAAACATGAGCAATGAAGACAGGGAGCTCGAGCGGCTGAAACGAATTCGAGACCGGCAACTCAGAGTGCGCGATCCGCAAGTCAAGCAGAGAAAAATCCAGCGCAACATTGCTGTTAAAAGGCGAAAGGCGGTAAGAAAATTTTCACTTCGCGAGATCCTGGCTGAAATACCGCATAAAGTGAAGGACACTCTCATTGGCGCAGTGATTGGTATGGTGATCTCGATCGTGCTCCCCATATTCATCGAAGCCTACTGGATTGACTTCGTAGGCATTGCTGCCATCTTTGTGCTGGCAATCGTTGGTTTCTTCATCGGTCAGGCATTTGATACACGCGACAGTTTGAAGGACCTCATCGGCAAATAACATCCGAGTACACACCAGTCCAGCGGAGGGCTCAGCGTCAAGTTAGTCATCACACTCTGTCCACCGGCTCCATATCGACAACGTAGCTATTTCTCATTTCATCAAGGAGAGAGGATGAGAAAGGTGAGCTCACTAACCCCTCGCCGAGAAACCCTTCGAGCATATTTCGCTCTAGAATCAGAACACCCACTCGACTGATCTTAGTAGTACATACCTGGAAGTGCTCGGTGGACCTAGAGATACTTTACGGCGAACCCTGATGAGGACAGTTATATATCATCTCCATTCAAACCACCGACAATACTCAATGAAGAGGTGACACAAAGATGGAAAATCCGGTCATACAAACCATGCTCGATCGAAAATCGATTCGTAAATACACCGATCAAACTCCATCCGACGAAGTCATAACTTCCATCGTCCGAGCAGGGCAACAGGCCCCTTTTGCTTCTCAGCTCTACAGCCTGCTGCTATCACGGAAACGAGAGGGAACTCCTTACCAAGCCCCATTGCTATTCACGATCTGTGTTGATATTCATAAGCTGCAATTGTTCATGGCCAGGCGAAACTGGCAACTGGTAACCAACCACCTGTTTGTGCTGCTCCTTGGAATTCAAGACGCATCTCTAATGGCGGAGAACATGGTTATTGCTGCGGAGAGTTTAGGGCTGGGCAGCTGTTTCCTGGGAAATACCCCTTATAGATCCGAGGAAATCGCAAAGCAGTACCAACTGCCAAATGGCGTCTTCCCCTTGGTGCAGCTTGTCATGGGCTATCCAGCGGAGTCTCCACCTCCCAGGCCGCGATATCCAATGGAATTTGTGCTATTTGAGGACGAGTACCCTGAGTTCAGCCAGGAACAGATTGACCAAGCCATGAAGCAAATGGACCAAGGGTATTTGGCTCAAGATTACTACCGCAACGCGAACTATATGATCCCTTTACAGGGAGACAGGGAAGAGACCTTCACCTTCGACGATTACAGCTGGACGGAGCACATTTCCAGGAAGTGGGGGCAATGGAAACCTTCACCGGCAAAATTACTCGAGCAGATGGCAATATGCGGCTTTAAAATCACTGAATATGACCAGGATGATGTGAAGTAGCTGTAAGTCATTCATTTTGAGTCTAGTGCTGCTTCACATATCGACCTGTGTGGTGGATAATTGAGTTATCCACATGAGAAGGGCAATACATGGAAGAGCGTCTTCTAGCCATTGCCAGAAGATTTTGGCCCGAACTTGAGACTATGTCGGTCAAACGACGGTTCGCCGGCATTGGGGACGTCCTAGTTGCTTTATCCAATGCCCCCCTGGCGATTGGAGGCCTGATTTGGCTGATCAGGGTCACTAATTGGGATTTGGTCCGAGAAAATCCTGGCCTGCTGCTGCTGTTCGCGATCTTGATGGTGATTTTTAGTCTGCTCAAGTTCTTTCTGATCGTCGAACTCGGTCCAAACCAATATGGGAGCGCGGATGGATCCCTGTCAGGCATCGTCTTATGGTCGTCGATCCTGCTCATCGGCCCAAGCGCCTTATGGTTGGCAGTACTTTGGTCGGTTTACCAGGTCGTGTCCGGATGGCGCAAATCCACGTCCAGCGCTACACGATGGAATCTGCTACGCAGCTTTAGCATGAATCTGACCGGGTATACCCTGGTCCCCCTGATCCCACTCTCGTTATATCAGGTCTGGGGCGGTACATACCCTTTAGCTGGGCTGGTATTAAACACGATCATACCCGCCCTTGGCGCGATGGTTCTCAATCTCTTTCTCCTCGTGTTGTTCTGGGGAGGCTATATTGCGTATATCACCTGGGCTCAAAGATTTTTATTCGAAGCAAATCGCACTCAACCATTACTCACGTTCTTTATCCTGGCTATAGGGTTGAATCACTCAGCGCATCCCTTTGCCATCCTGGCTGCTGGGCTTTTCGTCCAGAACGGTCTGCTGTTCTATCTCTTTTTTATGGCTGGAATGTTGATGGTCGCCTTCCTGGCTCGCCGCCTAAGCAGGGCAGCCGAAGGCAGCCGCCAACAATCGCGCCTGCTGGAAAGATTAGAGAAGTTGGGAAGAGCCATCATCAACGCCCCACCGGGTGAAGAAACCCTGCCTGATATTTTAGGTGAACACATGCCCAACATGTTCCCCGCCGGGAACCTGGTAGTATGGATCTTCCCCGACCGGATCTTATTTAAGCAACCCATGGAATGGACCCCGGACTTGGAGCAAATCTGGCCCTGGCTACTCAGACAAACCGAAGTTCAAGGTTTCCTTCCTGAGGATACACTCCCCTGGAGCGAAAATCTTACCGGACACAGACCCACGCTGGTAGCGCCTATCAGGGAGATTGAAAGCGATCAGACGTTTGGTGGGTTCTACCTAGAACTCCACACTCTTGAACAACCCTGGGAGCGCCGTTTACTTCATGTTCTATACCCTGCAGTTCAAACCCTGACAGCTCAAATTGCCTCAGCACTGCATCAATCCGTCGTTTATGACCGAACATTGGAGTACCAACGTGTGACCCAGGAATTGAAGCTAGCGGGCAGCATTCAGTCCAGTCTGTATCCCACAATCCCGGATATTCCTGGTTGGCAGCTCGCCGTGACGCTTGAACCCGCCGGAGAGACCTCAGGTGATTTCTTCGACGTTATCCCGCTTTCAGACGGGAAGATCGGTTTCGTAATCGCGGATGTACTCGATAAGGGCGTCGGCCCAGCCTTATACATGGCTATCAGCCGTACATTGATTCGTACCTACGCCGTCGAATTGGATTCCCAGCCCGATACGGTATTTTTCGCCACCAACGAACGTATCCTGACTGATACCAGCACCAACTTATTCGTCACCGCCTTTTATGGTGTTCTCAACCTGGAAACAGGAGAACTGACTTACTGCAACGCAGGGCACAATCCGCCATATCTATTTAGCTCAAAGGCTGAAGAGGAAACCCAGGCACTTGTGCGCAACGCCATTCCCATTGGGATTGCTGAAGATACTACCTGGGGGAACGACACCGTTCAGATTCACACCGGGGACGCGCTCATTCTCTACACCGACGGCATCCCTGAAGCTCAGAACAGCGCAGGGGAATTCTTCGGGGAGAAAAACTTATTGCAGGTTATTAAGTCAAGCCTTGGAAAATCCGCCGGAGATCTACAGGCTTCTATTTTGGATGCTGTACATCAATTTGTCGGTGATGCCCCTCAATATGATGACATTACTTTAATGGTATTGGTCAGAAACCCATGATTGTGTAGCTATCCCATAGAGTGATGAGCTACTTACGTTTGATCATTATCAGTACATTCTCACCATCAGGTGTAGGAGAAAAAATAATTTCATCCATAATTTTCTTCATTAAGACAAGCCCGACACCGCGTAACTGGAGCTCTTGAAGAGGAACATTAAAATCCGGCTCAGGGACACTCGCCGGATCAAAGGGATCTCCCCAATCACGCAGGATAATCGTTAACGAGTCATCCTTAACATCACAAGCGCATTGAATATCCCCTCGCCCCTCACCCCCATACGCATGCTCAATGATATTTGTACAAGCCTCATCAACCGCGACTAAGACAGTATATATCGCAGTCTCATCGAGTCCTGCCTCCTGCGCGTACTGAGAGACAAACTCAGAAATTCTTGCCAAACTTTTATACCGACCAGGAAACGTTGTCGTTGACATTAATTATGGAAATCACTAACGCTAGTAACTTCCAACCGCGTCCAAAATATCATCATAGATTTTGAAGAAATGAATCAACCCAGCCAAGTCGAGCGTATATTGAATTTTTTCATTGACACAAGCGATTACCAACTCACCGCGGTTATAGCGCTTGCATTTCTTCTGTGTCTCCAGCAACGTCCATATGCCTATACTGGAGATAAATTCAACCTCACTCATATCAAACACTATTCGAAATCTACCCCCATCGGTGATCGCATTGAATGTATCCTTCAATCCTTGTGCAGTCTGACGATCAATACGACCCTTCATTTTAACCACATCACATCGTCGATATTGCTTTGTCGTAATGTCCATTGTTCACTCTCCTCAAACTCAGTAGGGTATATTGTATCGTCCGTGAACGGTTCCGGTCAAATAAGTAAAAAAAGGATCTCCTCTATAAAGTGTGGGTAACTGATCTCTTGATTTCTTTTTATTAGCCTTGAACATCCTGGAATGGGCTCCCTGTTACTGTATATTGAACATAGAAGGCCCAGCCAATGCGCGGAGGCTGAACTAGCCCCGGTTTCCACCTTCGATGAAACCATATTCATGCTCAACATTAACGTCATTCCGAGCGCAGCGAGGAATCCCTATTATGGTTCTTGTAAGAAGTTACGTGACTACTCAGCCTACCCTCCCGCAGGTTATGACTGCGAGCATTTATTGATTTGAATATCCGGTCGAGACGCGATTCTATGTCAAAACAACATCTAAACCTGCGGGAGGGTGAGTAGTTACGAAGTTACATCATTAGAGATTCCTCCCTATAGTCGGAATGACATGATGTCAGATTAGATTAATCAGGATTCGATTCAAAAGACTAAGGAACTATTAATCATGCAAACTTTCCGCATAAATTGGAGGAGATCTAAAAAATAATTTCTCGACGTCGAAGATGCATCGTAAATGATGCCTCTTGTTTTCCACCGACCGAAGGTCAAGTTACCATTGCTCCTAAAGGGGGGCCATACTGGATAGGAAAGTACTGCTCGTGCTGGCCTTCTTATTCATATCAGCCACATCAGGCGCTTACGAGCCCATGAAAAATTTTTCATGAAACGTATTGACCGCACCGGATAAAGCCCAAAAGCGAAAAAGAGATCGATCTGGCTGAATCTCACTTCTCCAAAGAGGCAGACAACGGGGCTACGGGCACGACGATCATCATAACGATATACGCCAGCACCGCTCCTGGTGGATTTAAGAATGCCGCTCCCACAAAGATCAGGCGAATGATCGTCGGATCGATTGCAAAATATTCTGCCA
>SOIH01000106.1 GCA_004376895.1 Anaerolineales bacterium
CCAAAAACTACCTGCGCGAGAATCCGGATATGGCTTCCGAGATCGAAGCGGGGATAAGAGAGGATGCGGGATTAGACCAGGTTCAAAACGAAGATGATGATTTAAACGAAGATAATACCCAACTCGATTTAAACGAAACAGAGACAAACGACGGCGATTAAGTTTGCAAATGGCCATCATCACCGACATCATAGGTTTTCTACTCGGGCGAACAGAAGCTAAGGGGAACTTTAGTCAAGGATAGGGATCGGAGTTTATCCAGATACAGTTTTGGGTCCTGGCTAATAATACGGACAGCAGGGATAATCATCACACCGATGCGAAAACCAGGAATTTCCTATTGCCTAGTCACAGTCTGTGCCTTCAGTCTATTGCTTATTCGATGCGGTTCTGAGGTAGAAAAGACCGCGACTCCCGGCTGGACACCTCTACCGACGATCTCATCTCCACCTCGACCGAGTCCGACTGCAATCGGCGCGGCGCCTACATCTGCCCCTCGAGGGGAGTGTACGAACGACGCCGAGTTTGTCGATGATTTAACGATCCCAGACCGCAGCAACGTCGAACCGGGCGCAGAATTGGATAAACGCTGGGAAGTGCGAAACAGCGGCTCATGCGATTGGGAGGATGGCTACCTGCTTGTGCGCATCGGAAGCGATCGCTTTATTGGAGCGGATGAGATCGCGCTATACCCCGCACGTGCGGGGAAGAACGCGGTCTGGCAGGTCGTGCTCACCGTTCCATTCGATCCGGGGGAATACATCGGTCGCTGGCAGGCGCTATCCCCGGAAGGTCAATTATTTGGGGAGGAGGTTTATATCTGGGTTTACGTTCCAACTCCAACCCCCGAACCAACCCCCCTCGGAACCGCGACAAACTAGTTGGATAATAAGCACGCTCTCATTCGATGGGCTGGTTTCATTAAAGATAATGGGCTGCCTGATTTACTTATCAGACAACCCATTTCTGCTGAATTGTATACTGCACGCCGGAATTATGTACCCTCTTCCCAGGAAGCGAGGTACTTCTTCTGTTCCTCCGTCAGGACGTCGATTTTTACACCCATCGCTTCAAGCTTAAGGCGGGCAATCTCGCGATCGATGTCCTCTGGTATGGTGTAGACTTTGTTCTCAAGCTCCGCTGCGCTCTTGAGAAGATATTCAATTGAGAGCGCCTGATTGGCGAAAGACATGTCCATTACACTCGCCGGATGACCCTCTGCGGCAGCAAGGTTGATCAATCGCCCTTCACCTAACAAGTTAATCCTCCGTCCATCTTTCAGAATGAACTGCTCGATGAATTCTCGAGGCTTCCGTGTCTCGGTGGCCATTTCTTTGAGAGCCGGGATGTTGATCTCGACGTTGAAATGACCCGAGTTAGAGATAATGGCGCCATCTTTCATCCGTTCAAAATCATCACGGTCAATGACGTTGAGATCACCAGTCAGGGTGCAGAAGATGTCACCGATTTCTGAGGCTTCTTCCATCGGCATCACCCGGAAACCATCCATAATAGCTTCGAGCGCAGCCAAAGGCTCGACCTCCGTCACGATCACGTTTGACCCCATCCCGCGCGCACGCATCGCTAGCCCGCGCCCACACCAGCCATAACCAGCGACGACGAAGGTCTTCCCGGCCAACAGAATATTCGTCGCCCGGACGATCCCGTCGATCGTTGACTGCCCGGTGCCATAGCGGTTGTCAAAGAAGTGCTTGGTCATGGCGTCGTTGACGGCGAGGACTGGGAATTCCAGCGCGCCGTCGGCAGCCATGGCACGTAGACGGATGACACCCGTAGTCGTTTCCTCGGTTCCGCCGCGCATTGTCTCTAGGAGCTCACGTCGATCTTTATGGAGCGTGCTTACGAGATCGGCGCCATCATCCATTGTGAAGTGAGGAGCGATGTCGAGCGCGGCGTGGATGTGTTTGTAGTAAGTTTTGTTGTCCTCGCCCTTGATCGCGTACACGGGGATCTCGTCATGCGTTACGAGCGAAGCAGCCACATCGTCCTGAGTCGAGAGGGGATTGGATGCGGTCAGGACTACATCTGCGCCGCCATCTTGCAGTGTCCGCATCAGGTTGGCCGTCTCCGTTGTCACGTGCAGACAGGCAGCAATCTTGGTCCCTTTCAACGGCTGCTCTTTCGCGAAACGGGCTTGAATTTGCCTTAGAACAGGCATCTCCTGTTCTGCCCACTGGATTCGCCGCCGACCACCTTCGGCAAGCGACAGATCTTTGACATCGTATTCAACACTCATTGGCATCTCCAATACTGAAATTTGTCTTTCTTATTTCGAGCTCTGACTACCACGCATACGCTTCTGGCGCGGGGCCACCTGGGCCAGGCCAGATTGTATCTAATTTTGTGAGGAATTCAGGATCAAGATCGATTTCGAGCGCGTGGAGGTTGCCCGTTAATTGATCCATCGTTCTCGGACCGATGATTGGCGCAGTCACAATCGGATTGCGCAGGAGCCAAGCGAGAGCGATATCCGCGGGGTGTTCACCGAATTCACGGCATAGAGCTTCGTAGGCTACGAGTTGTTCGCCATGTTCATCAAGCATTTTCTGAGCATACTCCTTAGCTCGGCGACCCTTCTTCGCCTTCTCCAGTGCTCCGGCGAGAAGGCCTCCCGAAAGAGGACTCCAGGGGATCAAGCCAAGTCCATAGGACTCGCAGGCGGGGATCACCTCTAACTCGATTGTACGTGCAGCGAGATTATAAAGGCTTTGCTCGGAGACCAACCCCATGAAGTGTCGTTGTTGTGCCGCACTTTGAGCCTGGGCGATATGCCAGCCGGCAAAATTGCTGCTGCCGATGTAGAGCACCTTGCCCTCAGCCACTAATTGTTCCATCGCCTGCCAGACCTCTTCCCAGGGTGTTTCGCGATCGATGTGGTGCATTTGGTAGAGATCAATATGGTCCGTTTGGAGGCGGCGAAGGCTTTCTTCACACGCCCGTCGAATGTGGTATGCCGATAGACGGCCTTCATTCGGGGCATCGCCCATGCCCCCATATACTTTCGTGGCAAGCACGATCTTCTCACGCCGCCCACCACCCTGAGCCAACCATCTACCAATGATTTGCTCCGTGACGCCCTCACCGAGTTTCCAACCGTAAACATTCGCCGTATCAAAGAAGTTAATGTCCATATCGAGCGCGGCGTCCATGATTCGATAGCTTGTCTTCTCGTCCGTCTCAGGTCCAAAATTCATGGTCCCCAGGCACAGCCGGCTGACTTTCAAACCCGTTCGTCCGAGTGTTGTGTAGTCCATGATGCACACCTCCTCAAACTCTATCGATATCGATTTAGATTTTTCCGTTTACGCTATGGCTTCGCGCCTAATTCACCCAGACCTTCATAATAACCGCAATGGATCTGGAACCCCAGACCCTGATACAAATGCACGGCAGCGTAATTTTCCTTTGCAACGTTGAGAACGATCGTCTGGATACCCATACTTCTCAATCCGCGTATCAACTGAGCGCTGACCTTGCGTCCGAAGCCCTGACCTCGATGTGCGGGATGGGTGAACACGTTCCCGATTGCTGCCATACTGCCGCTTTCAGAGAGAACGTGGACGCCGGCAACCGCGACGAGTTCTTCCTCGTGGTAGGCACCGTAGAACGGACCTGCCTCGAGTTGTCGTCGGTGAAAGGAGTCCGGTCGGTCTGCGTGATCCGCGAAGAGCGTAATCACGGAATCAAGGTCCTCCCCTGACAAACGATGGGCATCTGGACTCGGGTCAATCTCAGGGCTATCAACCTTATTGCTCATCCGCCACATCTTCAGCTCAGATTGGACCGAGAGCATGGGCTCAAGAGAAAATCTGTGTTCGGGGAGAAGCGTGTACTGATACTTACCAGGTGGGACCTGGGTAGCGAGCGCCAAAACATCTTCCTTCTTTCCGGTTGCGAAGAGGACCGGTGGGGATAAGCCGATGTATGCCAACACGACGGCCTCCGCCGAGTGAAACCATTGGCAAAAAGCCGTATGCTGCGGAGCAAGATCCGCCAGAGCGTATGCTGACCATATGGGGTCTAAATAAAGTATTTCTCGGATATTGGACTCTAGCATGGCGGTGTTAGCGCAGGCGATCGAGTTCACCGGAGTCATCGAAGTTCTGGCGGTAGCGCTCGATGAAGCCATCTAATGTAAAGGAGTGACTCTGTGGACCTTCAGCCTCGATGCAAAATGTCGCCGCCATTACGCCCATCTCCGCGCAGCGGAGGAGAGGCAGGTCATTTAAATACCCTTTCAAGAAACCACCCCGGAACGCATCCCCAATGCCAGTGGGGTCGGCGATCCTCTCTGGCAATACTGCGGGCACATGTACCGGTCCTTCCGCTGTGAAGAGATCAGCCCCATCCTCTCCACGAGTAATCACGATGAACGCCGTGTTCTTCAGGATCCCCTCGAGATCAAGACCGGTTTTCTCCTCGATCAGACCGAATTCGTAATTGTTGCTGAAGAGGGCTTTCGCCCCGATGATCCCTTCGCTCAATTCTTCAGAAGAGAGGCGCACAATTTGCTGGCTGGGGTCGTAGATGTAAGGGATGCCTAATTCGGAACATTCCCTTACGTACTCGATCATCGCCTGAGGGTCATTCGGGGAGATCACTGCCATATCTGGGATCGGATCGATTTCTTTAAATGTAAGGTCTGAAGCTTTCGCCATGGCGCCAGGATAGAAGCTGGCGATCTGGGCATTGGCCTGATCCGTGTTTACGAAGAATGATGCGGTGAAAAGGTCGGGGATGACTTTGATCGCGGAAGTATCCACACCCTGGGATTCCAGCCATCGTCGATGCTCTTCAAAGTCAGGGCCAACGGTCGCCATGACTAGTGGTCGTTCGCCTAGCAGCGCGAGTGTGTAGGCGATATTTGCAGCTATTCCACCGGGACGGTGGATTAGATTATCGACCAGGAAAGATAGGCTGATGTCTTCGATCTTGTCAGGGAGAATGTGGTCGCTGAACCGACCGGGAAAGGTCATTAAATAATCGAATGCGATGGAGCCAGCGATTACAATTTTCATTCTTCGTCCTCGTGATGGAAGGCATGAGAGATCGATTGGTCAAAAGGCGGTTCTAAAATCCCCGCTTCGGTGATGAGCGCCGTGACAAGGCGATGCGGTGTGATGTCGAAGGCGGGATTACGTGCCTTGCTCCCTTGCGGCGAGATAGGCATGCCCCCTCGCTGTATATCCAACACCTCAGACGGATCGCGCTCCTCGATTGGGATCGCTTCACCCGAGGCGGTCTTGCGGTCGATCGTCGAAAGGGGCGCCGCGCAATAAACGGGCACATCATTATCGTTGGCGGCTAGCGCGAGCATGTAGGTACCGATTTTGTTAGCGATATCCCCATTTGCGGCTACTCGGTCTGCCCCGACGAAAATTGAAGCGACTTCACCTCGCTGCAGAAAATACCCGGCGGCGTTGTCCGTGATAATTTCGTGGGGTATGCCGTATTGGTCGAGTTCCCAAGCGGTTAGGCGTGCGCCTTGAAGTCGAGGGCGAGTCTCGTCCACGAGAACATGGATGCGTTTTCCGTCCTCATGCGCAGTCCGGATCACGCCGAGCGCTGTCCCGAAATCGACTGTGGCCAGCGCTCCGGTGTTGCAGTGATGGATGATGGTGTCTCCATTTTTGATGAAACTAGCGCCGTAAGCACCGATCCTGCGATTGATCTCAACATCCTCATCCGCGATGCGTTGGGCTTCATCCACGAGTGCTTGGCGCATGGTTTCTATACCTGAAACCATCGAAGCCTCAGCTACTTTTAGCATACGGTTTATTGCCCAAAGAAGGTTCACCGCTGTGGGCCGAGTGCCCCGAAGGACTTCTGCAGCAGTTGTAAGTTCTTGCCAGAGATCCTGTGCACTGCCCGTAGAAGAACGAGCCGCAGCGAGTGCTAGGCCAAACCCGGCTGCAGCCCCGATTGCGGGAGCGCCACGGATGGACATCTCGCGGATCGCTGTCGCTACGCTTTCGTAAGTTTCAAGTGTGAGAAATTCAACAGCAGTCGGGAGCCGTTGTTGGTCTATCATTCGAACTGCGGGACCATGAGTGTCCCAACTGATTGTCCGCACGATCACCCCACACAAAAATGCGCCCTCGGTGGAGAGCGCGCCGAACTTCTAGACCAGAGTCTAGCATGGAGGAGGGAAGACCGCAAGATTGACCCTGAGGGTCAGGTCGAATATGATCGCGTTTGTGAGCAGGACCACAGCGAAGTTAGGGTTAGTCGTTTTGCTTGTCATCCTCTCGATCCTGAGCTGCCGACTTCCGAGCGCCGAACCACCGGGACCGACAGCCACACCGAGCCATACCCCTACGCCTACAGCAACATCGACGCCTACGCCAACGCCGACGCCATTGCCATTGACGATGATTGAGAACGGTGAGCGTGCGCGCTTCAATGGCGATTGGGAACGAGCGTTAAATATTTTTCAAGAGGCGCAAGCTTTTGCGAGTGACCCAAGTTTGTCAGCCGCTGCGCAGCTGGGCATCGGCAAGACGCTGCTCGAGGCGGGTCGTTATGAGGAGGCGGTTGCCGCACTCGACGACCACTTATTGAGATTTTCGGATCAGGAGGGTGTAGCTGATGCGTACTTCCTGCGCGCTGAGGGGAAAATGGCTATGGGGCGGTACGCGGAAGCGGCAGAGGATTATGGTGATTGCATCAATCTGGGATTGCATGCCCTTGACGCGTATGTCCTTGAGCTTCAGGGTGATGCTTGGATAGCCGCCGGGGAGATCGAACGTGCGCAAGACGCGTACAGTATTGCGCTGCAAACGATAAGCCCGGAAACGGATCTCTCCGTAGAGATTAAGCTTGCCCGGGCCATTGCCGCCTCCGGAAATTATTCCGTTGCGATTGAGGATTATGATGCGATATACGCAAGCACTGAGAGTGAATATATACGAGCGCAGATAAATCTCTTGACAGGGCAAGCTTTTTTAGCCATGGGGGAGGCGGAACAGGCTTACCAGCGGTTTCTAGATTCAGTAGAGAACTACCCCAGGGCGTACGATTCGTATACCGGGCTGGTTGCTTTGGTTAATGATGGCGTGCCCGTGAATGAACTCGATCGAGGACTCGTCGATTACTACGCCGGCCAATACGGTGTGGCGATTGCAGCCTTTGATCGCTATATAGATTCCAGTATGGAGGTTCAAGACGGGATAGCTCACTATTTCAAAGCCCTATCGTTACGTATGCTGGGCGATTACTCAGGGGCTTTACTGGAATGGCAGATTCTGATCGAGGACTACCCCAACGATCAATACTTCTCACAGGCTTGGGATGAGCGTGTCGACACGTTTTGGGCATACCTCGACGAGTATGACCTCGCCGTACAAACGAGTCTTGCTTTTGCGCAGAACTACCCGGAGCACCCTCGGGCACCCGAATTTCTTTTCGCTGCGGCTCGTATAGCTGAACGAAATAACGATCTTGAGCAGTCAGCACAACTTTGGCTGCAGCTCACCACGGATTACCCGAACGCTCCGCAAGCTTTTCGGGCAGGATTCCTAGCAGGGATTCAATACTTCCGTCTTGGGGAGAACCACCAGGCAGAAACTGCTTTTGAGAGAGCATTAGATTTATCCTTATCAAGTGAGGATCGAGCGGCAGCCCAACTATGGATTGGAAAGTCACGCCAGGCGAGCGGTGATATTGACGCTGCGCAGCAGGCGTTCAAGGCCGCGGAGATAGCTGACTCGAATGGCTATTACTCACTCCGTGCAGCGGATGTTCTTAAAGGAAGGCACCCTTTTCAAGCTCAGGGGGTCTTCATCTTTCCATCTGACGATGAGATAGCTTCGGCCAGAGATGGTGCGAATCAGTGGATGCGCGAGACCTTCGGGATCACCTCAACAGTGCCGCTGACAGAACTCGATGAGAATTTGCGATCTGACCCCCGCGCGCAGAGAGGGGAGGAACTCTGGCAATTGGGCAGGTACGGCGAAGCAAAAGCTGAATTGGAGTCGCTTCGAAAGGATTACCTGCACAACGCAGAGGCGACGTATCGTCTCATGAATTGGTTCTTGGATCTGGGTCTCTACCAGCCCGCGATCTACAACGTTCGTGAGGTGATCCGCCTTGCTGGTTTCGATGAGGCAACCTCGCACCTGGTGCCTGAGTACCTTCGTTATGTCCGCTTTGGTCCTTACTTTGGGGAGCTATTCATGCCGGAAGCATTGTCGCATGGGATGGATGGGCTTTTTCTGCTCTCCGTCTCCCGGCAGGAAAGTTTGTTTGAGAGCTTCGCGACCTCATACGCTGCGGCGCGGGGATTGATGCAGATCATTCCAAGCACTGGTGAATATGTGGCGGCGCGTGAGGGATGGCCGCCAGGATATACCGCGGACGATTTGTATCGTCCCATCGTCAGTGTCCGCTTAGGGGCACGCTATTTGGCCGATCAACGCGATTTATTTAATGGAGACCTGTACGCAGCTCTGGCAGCCTATAACGCGGGTCCAGGGAATTCATCAATCTGGAAAGAGCTGTCTCAGGAAGACCCAGATCTATTCCTGGAAATCATTCGACTCCAGCAGCCACGGGATTATATCCGTAGCATTGCGTGGGCTTTCTCGGAATACCAGGCGCTTTACATCGTTGACAACTAACCACTTTTTTAAGGTCCTGCCAAACGACTCCTAATAAAACATCATGGGAATTTCTCGTCCCCTCCAGGGGTTCGAATTCATATAAGTTGGCGAGATGTTCTTATCGAGTGAAGCTAGAAATCCTTAAGATGCGATGCGAGATCGAGTGCGGAGGCAATGAAGAAGACCCTGTACGTCAATCCAGTGTCCACGAATGCCTTGCATCATTTAATAGTTCCAATTAATTCGGAAGAGAGTATCAAGATAGCGGGGTTTCTTTTCCTCTTATGAGAGTTAAGAGTCCGGTCGGTATCAAGCTTATGCGGATGGGGAGGCTGCAGAAGAGCCTTCTTATAACATCAGTAAGCTCCAGTTCGAAGATCGTGAATTACCCATTTTCTGCAGGTTGAAGATGAGCCCCAAAAACAATCCCAAAATTAGATTCACAGGGCTTGAATGATATGGTAAAATAATGGGTTGCAGTCAGGCTTTCTTGAGTTTTTACAAAGGGCGTTTAGCTGTGCTGAGTGGAGAATCAATTATTTCGGGAGCTGGTCATGCCGATCAGCCATTTTCCGCTTGGTACTGAATTCCCCTGGATGTTTATCACCGAGATTGGATCGCTCAATAACAGCATACAGGAGTTAGGGTATGGCATCGACCAGAGATCAAAAGTGGTATTCCCGAATCCCCGAGGTTTATAGTCTACCGAACCTCATTAACGTTCAACTGGATTCTTTTAAATGGCTTGAGAATAATGGGCTGTCTGAGCTTTTTGATGAGATCTCTCCCATCGTCTCATACAACGGCGGGATGAAGCTCTTTTTCCCGGGGAACACATCGGAAGCCAAAGAGTTCAAGCTTAAGTATTGGTTTGAAGACCCCAAGCACGGAATCGCGGAGTGTGTTGAGCGTGATCTGACTTTCGCCGCGCCGATGTACGTTTCTGTGCTCTTGGCAGGATCCGAAGTTCCTGAACCCATCAAACAAGACATCTTCTTGGGTGACTTTCCAATCATGACCGAGAAGGGCACTTTTATTATTAACGGCACGGAGCGTGTTGTCGTCTCTCAGCTCATTCGCTCGCCAGGTGTCTATTTCGAGGCGCCTGAGGATCGTACGACGGGTCGTCGCCTAGCAGCCGCCAAGCTCATCCCAGATCGCGGCGCTTGGATGGAGTTCGAGACTCGCAAGAGCGATTATCTAACATTGAAATTCAACCGCAAACGCACCGTACCCGTGACTATCTTGCTGCGTGCGCTAGCTGCGATTGATGATGGCCTCGGCTCATCGCCGCTCTCCGATGGATCAGACGAGGAATTGCTTGAGATTTTCGCCGATGCCGACAACAACCCAGATCATCCCTTCATCGCAACAACGATTCGACAGGAACCCACCTGGGAAATTACGGACAAGCGGACAGTAGCTGAAGAAGCTCTAATTGAGTTTTACCGCAGAATGCGGCCGGGCGATCCGGCAACGCTAGATAACGCTCGCCAGTACCTGATGGAGCAGCTCTTCGACCAGCGCCGTTACGACCTGGAGCGTGTGGGGCGATACAAATTAAATCAGAAATTAGATCTTGATAAGATCGTACCCCTCGAGCATCGTCGAGTTACGACGTGGGACATGGTGCGTCTCATCGAGCGTCTCATCCTCATTAATAACGGTGTGAAACAACCGGATGACATTGATCACCTCGGCAATCGCCGGGTGAAGACTGTTGGCGAACTCATACAGGGTAAGCTGCGTGTAGGTCTGCGCCGTATGGAGCGGGTCATCTTGGAGCGGATGTCAATTCGCGACCAGGACAATATCTCGCCAATCTCGCTGATTAACATTAGGCCTGTCGTTGCAGCCATACGCGAGTTCTTTGGATCGAGCCAGCTTTCCCAATTCATGGATCAGACAAATCCGCTGGCAGAGCTGCGCCATAAACGAACGCTCTCCGCGCTTGGCCCCGGTGGTTTACGTCGGGAGCGAGCGGGTTTCGATGTGCGCGATGTTCACCATTCTCACTATGGCCGTATATGCCCAATTGAAACGCCGGAAGGCCCGAATATCGGCCTCATCGGGCGTTTGGCATCCTACGCCCGCGTCAACAGCTATGGATTTATTGAGACTCCCTATCGCAAGGTCTTGGTAGAGCTCAAAGCGACGGACCCGCGCCTTGTTGGACGCAAAGCTCGAGGTGATTTGACATTACCGCGAGGACGAAAACCTGCTGTAACAGATGGCGAAGAGATCACCGAGAGCATTGCGAAGAAACTGGAAAAATTTGATGGCTCGATTCCGATTGTGCCGTTTGTCTCCGAGGAGATCGATTACCTCTCAGCGTACGATGAGGATGAATTCGTCATTGCACAGGCAAATGCACCCCTGAACGCATCCTTTGAATTCGTTAGACCCCGAGCCTCATGCCGGACACATGGTGATTTCCAATTCTTCAATCCGGCTAATATCGATTATATGGACGTCGCCCCCCGACAGATCGTCGGCGTGAGCGCGGCGCTCATCCCTTTCCTCGAGCATGATGATGCGAACCGAGCGCTCATGGGTTCGAACATGATGACTCAAGCCGTCCCACTCATCCGACCCGAGACGCCTCTTGTTTCGACGGGAATGGAGAGCTACGCGGCGATAGATTCGGGACAGGTCATCGTGACTGAAGCGGATGGAGAGGTCGAGTCGGTAACCGGGAATCGGGTTGTCATCCGATCAGGACGCAACCGATCGTCCTACAATCTTCGTAAATACAACCGCTCGAATCAGAGCACTTGCATCGACCAGCGTCCCGCAGTGGTCAAAGGTCAGCGAGTGCAGAAGGGGGATGTGATAGCAGACTCCTCCTCCACCGATAACGGCGAACTCGCCCTGGGTCAGAATGTCCTGACCGCATTCTTATCCTGGGAGGGCGGGAACTATGAGGATGCGATCCTGATCTCTGAACGGCTGGTTCAAGGGGACCTTTACACTTCTGTCCACATTGAAAAGCATGAGGTCGAAGCGAGAGATACCAAACTGGGACCGGAGGAGATAACTTACGATATCCCCAATGTGGGCGATGACGCGCTTCGAGATCTTAATGAGGACGGCATCATCCGAGTTGGAGCAGAAGTGGGACCGAACGACATCCTTGTCGGCAAGATCACTCCCAAAGGCGAGAAGGAACTGACGCCGGAGGAGAAGCTCCTTCGCGCCATTTTTGGCGAGAAGGCGCGTGAGGTGAAGGATACTTCTTTACGCATACCTCACGGTGAGAGGGGTAAAGTCGTTGAAGTTATGGTGTTCACACGTGAAGAACACCGAGATCTCCCGGCGGGTGTGGAGAAAATGGTACGTGTCTCTGTCGCCCAAAAGCGTAAGGCAACCGAAGGCGACAAAATGGCGGGCCGGCATGGCAACAAGGGCGTCATCTCCAAAGTGGTCCCCGTAGCCGACATGCCTTATTTAAAGGATGGCACACCTATCGACCTGATCCTTAATCCACTCGGTGTGCCGGGGCGTATGAATATCGGTCAGATTCTAGAGGCGCACCTTGGTTGGGCAGCCGACCGTCTGGGTTTCCGGGCGGTGACACCTGCCTTCGATGGAGCGAATGAGGAGGAGATCGAGGCGGAACTGGCGCGTGCATGGATGATTGACCACGCCTGGCAGGTAACTGCAGATAAAGGCTGGGAGTGGGTGAAAGAAATGGGCCATTACGAGGAAGAGGCGTTTGAGGATGACGACGAAGTTAGGCGCCTATACCTCGAGAATTGGCTCGGAGGGAAAGGGTACGAGCTGGACCTGCTGGCAACCGACACACGTTATGCCCGTCGGGCAGCACTGCGCGAATGGCTGCGAGATAATGGCTACAACCCAGATGATCTGCTAGTGTTTGAGGATAGTGGTATTCCAGCCATTGAGCATTCTGCTTATGATCAGTTAGCGATTGAAGCATGCTTGCGACTCTGGGCAGAATCGCTTGATCGGAAAACGGGGAATATCAAGAATTTGGAATCCCTCCGGACTTTCGCAGACGAACTGATGCTTGAAACGGGCGATCCTGTGCCGATCCTGGGCAAACAGGTGCTCCATGATGGCAAAACAGGGATCGCATATGACCAACCGGTTACGGTGGGGAAGGTCCTCATGATGAAGCTCCACCACCTGGTGGAGGATAAAGTTCACGCTCGATCCACTGGACCATACTCTCTGGTCACGCAGCAACCTCTGGGCGGAAAGGCACAATTTGGTGGGCAGCGCTTCGGGGAGATGGAAGTTTGGGCACTTGAGGCTTACGGTGCAGCGCATACGCTCCAGGAGATGCTAACTATCAAATCCGATGATGTCCAGGGTCGAGTGAAGACCTATGAAGCCATCGTCAAGGGTGAGCATGTAAACGAGCCAGGTATCCCTGCTTCTTTCCGTGTCCTGATCAAAGAACTACAAAGCCTTGGTCTATCTGTCGAGGCGATCACTGACGAAGGTGAGATGATCCGCTTTGGTAAAGAGGATGAGCGCTCGCGACCACCCCGTCTGGGTCTTGGGTTGCTGGATATGAACCCAAAATTCTAGCAATATAATAGTTGGGGTATGCTTAGCCTCGTTCTTGACGCTCTTTTGAGTGCATGGTAAAATTTTAGGTCAATGATTTGAAACACAGGCAGGTGGTTTGAAACTGTCTGAATTGAATACAGGAGTTATCAGGCGAGGCCATCGAGCACGTCCGATGGCCTCCCTTACTGACAAGTGAGCTGGGGCATTTGCCCCATCATTGTCTGGAGGCAGACTATGCCTACGATAAATCAGCTGGTCCGACGAGGACGTAAAGAGAAGCGCGCGAAGAGTAAGTCGCCGGCGCTGCAATATATCTATAATTCGACCAAGCAGCGGCGCATTCTGCAGCCGAAGGGCGCTCCACAGAAACGCGGCGTTTGTACACAGGTAAAAACACAAACTCCGAAAAAACCCAACTCCGCTTTGCGGAAGGTCGCAAGGGTGCGTCTCACGAATGGCATTGAGGTATCCGCTTATATCCCCGGCGAAGGCCATTCACTTCAGGAGCACTCTGTTGTGCTCGTTCGCGGAGGTAAGGTGAAAGATCTGCCAGGCGTGCGTTATCACATTGTACGCGGCACGCTTGACAGTGTTGGGGTTGAAGATCGCAGGCGGGGTCGTTCGAAGTACGGCGGGAAGAAACCGACCGAATAAGCAATTGACAGATCGGAAACAAAATTATTAAACGGCTGAATTCATAATCAGGAAAAGCGCACAGGGAAAGCGATGAGACGTTCGAAACCAGAGAAGCGGAAAATTGAGCCTGACGTTCGTTACAATAGCACGCTCGTCACCGGGATGATCAACCGGCTGATGAAGAAGGGGAAGAAGAGTATCAGCATACGGATACTATATGATGCCCTTGATCTTATAGAAGAGCGCGCTAAACGTCCAGCACTTGAAGTTTTCGAGGAAGCAGTTCAGAACGTCACTCCAACGCTTGAGGTAAAACCTCGTCGAGTTGGCGGCGCAACATATCAGGTCCCTGTAGAAGTTAGACCTTCCCGGCGCACCGCGTTAGCGATGCGATGGATCCTTGGGGCAGCCATGGCACGTCCCGGCAAATCGATGGCCGAGAAGCTCGCTGGGGAATTGATGGATGCCGCGAACAGGACCGGTGCGGCGATTAAGAAGCGTGAGGACACACACCGTATGGCAGAGGCAAATCGTGCCTTTGCCCATTATCGTTGGTAAACGAGGTTAAGATCTAGAAAGATCCTGGATCACAGTAGATTATGGCACGAGAGTATCCGTTAGAACGCTACCGAAATATTGGCATCATCGCACATATCGATGCCGGAAAGACGACGACGACCGAACGGGTTTTATTCTATACCGGCCGGACGCATCGTCTTGGTTCGGTTGATGATGGGACTACCGTAACCGATTGGATGGAACAGGAGCGAGAGCGGGGTATCACGATTGTCTCCGCAGCTGTGACAGCTCATTGGCGAGATTACGTGATTAATCTCATCGACACGCCAGGCCATATCGACTTCACTGCGGAAGTCCAGCGATCGCTGCGTGTACTTGACGGCGGTGTAGTGGTATTCGATGCTGTCCAGGGAGTCGAACCGCAATCTGAGACTGTCTGGCGGCAGGCAGATCTCTACCGTGTGCCGCGGATCTGCTTTGTCAATAAGATGGACCGTGTTGGGGCGTCCTTTGAACGCACAATCGAGATGATCCGCGAGCGCCTCGCTGCCAATCCAATCGCTGTGCAAATGCCGGTAGGGGAGGAAGCGAAATTCAAGGGTGTGGTTGATCTGATTGAAGAATCGCTCATCCTTTGGACGGACGAATTGGGCGCATCTCGAGATGTATCGGATGTGCCTGATGAACTCAAGCAGGAGGTGGCGACACGCCGCCAGGCGATGATCGAGAAAATCGCCGAAACCAACGAATCGCTTACAGATAAATTCATCGAAGGTAAGGAAATCAGCCCGGATGAACTTAAGACCGCTCTACGGCAGGCTGTGCTCGAGAGCAAAGCAACCCCCGTATTTTGTGGCTCTGCATTGAAAAATAAAGGTATCCAACCGCTGCTAGACGCTATTGTGGAATACCTCCCCTCGCCAGTGGAGATCCCTGATGTTGTGGGAGTTAAGCCGGGGACAGAGGAAGAAATATCCCGCCCACCAGATGACGAAGAACCACTCAGTGCGTTGGTATTCAAGATTGTAACGGATCCCTATGTTGGGCGACTGGCCTATTTCCGTGTGTACTCCGGGAAGATCAAGAAGGGGTCTACGGTATACAACAGCTCGGCCGGGAAGAAGGAACGCGTCGGCCGGCTGCTAAGAATGTACGCCGACCGCCGGGAGGATATTGAAGAGGTTTCTGCGGGTGATATTGGCGCAGTTCTAGGAATGAAGAATACGTTTACCGGCGATACATTATGTGACGCAGCTAACCAGATCCTACTTGAGACTATTACTTTCCCAGATCCAGTCATCTTTGTCGCCATCGAACCGAAGACGCTTGCTGACCAGGATCGGTTATCGGAGGCGTTACACAAACTGTCTGAAGAGGATCCAACTTTCCGCGTGGGTGCGGATGAAAATACGGGTCAGACCTTGATATGGGGCATGGGTGAGCTGCATCTTGAAGTTCTCGTCGACCGGATGAAACGCGAGTTTAAAGTTCAGGCAAAAATCGGGCGTCCGCGGGTAGCGTATCGTGAATCTATCCGACGTGAAGTGCCTGAGGTTGAGTATCGGTATGTCAAACAAACAGGCGGTCGCGGACAATTTGGCCACGTCGTCCTCGCGTTAGAACCAGCCGATCCAGGTTCTGACATCATTTTCGAAAATAAAACCACCGGGGGTGTGATTCCTCGGGAGTATATACCGGCAGTTGAGAAGGGTGTGCGCGAGGCAGCTGAGGGAGGCGTCCTCGCTGGATATCCTTTGATTGACGTCAAGGTGACGCTTCTTGATGGCTCATTCCATGAAGTGGATTCGAGTGACATGGCCTTCAAGATGGCAGGGTCTATGGCTTTCAAAGAAGGGGTTCAACGTGCCGATCCGGTCCTGCTTGAGCCCGTTATGCTGTCCGAGGTGGTTGTCCCGGAGGCACATGTCGGCGATATCACTGGAGATCTTTCCTCCAGGCGAGCTGAAATTGAAGGAATTGAGCTACGTCCCGGTGGGGTTCAGGCCATCACGGCCATGGTTCCGCTAGGCGAGATGTTCGGCTATGCCACCATCTTGCGTTCCCTGACGCAAGGCAGGGGCGTATTCACAATGGAGTTTGATCATTACGCCAGGGTGGCCGCGGAGGTCACCGATCGGCTTTTAGTAGGAGTCCGCTGAGGACCCTGAGGAAATTGATCTCGTTATAATTTTATAAGGAGCGGGAAAGATCATGGCGAAGGAGAAATTTGAGCGGACGAAGCCGCACATGAACGTAGGG
>SOIH01000125.1 GCA_004376895.1 Anaerolineales bacterium
CAGGGGAGTCTTGGCGTGGTTTACGAAGAAGTACAGTCTGTTGAAAAAGTTCACCTCGCTGGTTCCCGCATCGGAGTCAAGGAATAGCAGATTTAACTGCGGGTATCTCTCTTTCAGCCTTTTTGCTACTCCTCTGGCTATGACCTGATTGGCAATACATCCAAAAGGCTGCAAACAGAGCACGTTCTGAACCCCACTTTCTTCGAGTACCCCGATTTCCCCCGCAATCAGCCATCCCTCGCCGTATTGGTGTGTCAGGGTTACGATCTCTTCCGCTTTTCGAGCAATATGGTGAATCGTGTGGTGGGGATGATGATAGCGGAATCCCCTCATAATCGCTTCTATGTCGTCCTGAAGGGCCTGCACGTATCTCTCTAGCACAGGGGACAAGAGCCAGAGGATGTCAGGCTTTTTCAAGTTCGATTGGACCTTTATCTTGGCGCCGACAAGCCAGGTCAAAAAGAACTCTGTCAGGGGAGAGACAATCACTTCGAGCTCCTGATCCATCAACCACTGTACCACTCTGTGATTACTGAAGGAATTGTACTTGACGTATATCTCGCCGACGATGCCCACTTTTGGATAATCCCGATCTGCTGTTTCAATCTTGTTAAAGTTGGCTACGGCTTTTTCGAGTGCGCCGAGCACAGTGTCTCTACTTAGTGGCAGTGTGCCGTGTTCAAGGATTGCCAGGTATCTATCCGCCAACTTGAGCGCTTCGCCCTTGTGCAATTCCCTGATCGCGGTGGCATGGTACATAGCTGATAGCGCATCCGCAAAAACCATACCCAGCATCGCCTTATAGGTATATCGCTTGATGTCGAATTTGAAACCCGGTTGCTCATTTAGTGGGCGTGCGCCGGTTGTCAGGGAAATGACAGGGACATCTTCAAAGCCGGCCGCGATGAGGGCCCTTTTCAGCAAAGAAAGGTAACAGGAGGCCCGGCATTGTCCGCCGGTTTGGGAAATGCCAACCGCCACGTCGGAGAGTTCATATTTCCCGGATTGCAGGGCTTTTATCAGATCGCCTATCACGATGATGGCCGGGTAACATATCTCATTATTGGTGTACTTGAGGCCCACCTGGACCGACTCCCGGTTGGCAGGTGGCAACACATCAACTTGATAGCCCAAGTCCAATAGAGGTCTGGTGATGGGTGGGGAGCAGAAGTGCGAAAACCGGGGGGCGAGAATCGTTCTGTGGCGGTCTGCCTCCTGGTACACCTTGGTCGTCTTCCTGGGGATACGCGCCTGTCCACCTGGCGACCCTTTCCTCTTTGCTCTTTCTCTTTGCTTCAACGACTCTATCATTGACCTGAGCCGGAGCTTGACGGAACCTATGCTCTCAATTTCATCAATTCTGATGACGGTAAGACTTTTCCCGTATGCGCCTAACATACTCTTGACCTCGTCCACGTTGATGGCATCTGGGCCACAGGCAAACGAATTCAATTGCACCACCTCTACATTATCCTGTTGCCCCACCCAGTGAGCGGCATAATAGAATCTGTTGGAGTACTCCCACTGGGACAGTACGTGCTTGTTATCCAGGGTTTGGTTGGGCGTTGCCGGGAGCGAGTCTTCGGTGATAACGTCGAGGCCAAAGTCGGCCAGAATTTCTGGCACTTTATGATTGATCAGTGGGTCGACGTGGTAAGGGCGTCCCATCAGTAGAATTACTGGGCGTCCTTCGGCGCTGGCCTGGTTTAGAATATCGGCGGCGATTGCTTGCACTTTCTCCTTGTATTCTCGTTGGGCTTCGATGGCGCGGGCAAAGGCACGTTTGAACGTTCTCGCACTGACGCCAAGCCCCGCTAAGTACTGGTGACATGCCTTTTTCAACAACCGCCTATCTCGAAAGTTGATCGCCGGCATATCCAGTGGAATGCCGAATTTCCCCTCGGGGTCAATGGCACTGCGCACCACGTCAGGATAGCCCGAGATAATGGGGCAGTTATAACTGTTGTCCGCGTCCGCAAACCCATCCTGTTCGTAAAAGACCATCGGATAAAAGATTCTGTCTACCCCGGCCTCGATCAGGTCAAAGATGTGACCGTGCACCAATTTTGCCGGAAAACAGATGTTTTCTGACATAATGGTTTCTATCCCTTTTTCGTAAAGGGCATTGCTTGATGGTTCGGAAAGCTGAACCTTGAAGCCGCTCTCGACGAGTAGTGTATTCCAAAATGGGAAATTCTCATACATATTCATTACCCTGGGAATACCCAGAGTCAGGACGGGTTGTGACGCAGGGGTAGTCTCACGATCAAATAAGAGTTGAATCTTGCGGACAACCATGTTCGTCCCTTTCCTATCCTGCTTGCCACTGTTAGTAAAAATTTTCTCGCACCGATTACCCGTATAGAAGACGTTCTCGTTGTGAAACGTCAGCTTGGTGATGGTGCATCTATTCTCACAGCCCCGGCATCGAATGTGCCGTTTCTTATAGTTGCCAACAGCCTCCAAGTTTTGCAGTCCCACAAAACGGCTTTCGCCCTGCCCATTCCCATTGTCGCTGTAGGTGTCCCGCGCGGTCAAAGCGGCACCATACGCGCCCATCAGTTCTGCTATATCAGGACAGAGGACTTGTTTTCCCAGGAGGCGCTCCATCGCCCTGTGAATAGCAGGATTACGGAATGTGCCGCCCTGAACAATAATGTGATCGCCCAGAACAGACGTGTTGGTGATTTTCAGGACCTTGTGGATGGCATTCTTGATCACAGAGTAGGCCAGCCCGGCGGAAATATCGCTGACTTTAGCGCCTTCTCTCAGGGCCTGTTTTACCTTTGAATTCATAAAGACGGTGCAGCGGGTACCCAGATCGCAAGGAGCCTCAGACGCACAGGCTCTTTGAGCAAAGTCCGACACGGTATACCCCATTGACATGGCGAACGACTCGATGAATGAGCCACATCCAGAAGAACATGCCTCGTTGATTTCGATATTTTGAATGTGCCCATCCTTCACAAAGATGGCCTTCATATCCTGGCCGCCGATATCCAGTATGAAGGACACATCCGGGTCGAAGGCTCCTGCCGCTCGGAAATGGGCCAGTGTCTCCACCATACCTTCGTCGCAACCGAACGCGGTCCGAATCAGGTCCTCACCGTAGCCAGTGACCACGCTCCTCGCAATGTGTGGGGGATTATCACAAGTTGCAAACAGTTGTTGAATCTTTTTCAGGCCCGCCCGCACTGCCTTTATTGCGTTGCCTTTGTTGTTGCAATAGTAGTCGAAGGCGACTCTCCCCTGCTCGTCAATTAGCACCAGCTTGGTTGTTGTAGAGCCGGAGTCAATTCCTAGAAAGCAACGGCCTCCATCCACTTGCCTCAGGTCAATGCGATCTACTTTATGCTGTGTCCGAGCCTCTTCCCACCGATTAAACTCTTGCACATCCGAAAATAGTTGCGAGAGTCGATTTTGGCCGGTATGGTCATATTGTCGTGGGGTGGTCAGCAAATCTACAAGCTGTGTGAGTGTGATCTTTTGCTTGCTCATATCATCGGCTAAGGCGGCGCCGATGGCAGGTAGCAGTTCCGTATTGTCTGCTTCGAGGACGCCGTCTTGACCCACGTTCAACGTTTGCATGAAAAAGTCTTTCAGCGCCGGCAAAAATGTCAATGGACCGCCACCGAAAAGGAGCACCGGCGATGGCTTATATCCTCTCGAGAGCGTGGTGAGCGTCTGCAAGACCACTGCGTTGAACACGGAAGCGACAATGTCTTCCCGGGCAATTTCGCGACTGAGCAAGTTCTGCACATCGGTCTTGGCAAAGACCCCGCACCGCGAGGCCATAGGGTAAATCCTGCTATGCTTTTCGGCCAGAGTGTTCAGTTCTGACACCGGGACATTCAGCAGAGTCGCCATTTGATCTATGAATGCCCCAGTTCCACCCGCACAGGACCCGTTCATCCTGATATCCGGTCTTTGGTCGGCGTTGAAAAAAATCATTTTGGCATCTTCGCCGCCAATGTCAATCAGCGTTTTCACTTCGGGATAAAGCTGACGGACAACTTCGGCCGAAGCGACAACTTCCTGGATAAAGGGGATATTGAATTTTTCGCTGATTCCTAACCCGGCGGAACCGGTGATCAGGAGATCCACCTTGACGTCACCGAGCGACTGTAACGCTTCTTGAAGCATCGCTTGCAGTGTGATCAGGGTTTCGGTATTATGGCGACGATACGCCGAGAATGTCACCTCGGCATCTTGATTTAACATCACTACCTTGGCAGTTGTCGAGCCTACGTCAATACCCATTCTAAAAGCACTCATTTGTGTTTTTCTCATAAAGTTGGTGATGAGTTAGGCCTTCGAGGCCTGGAAGAGGCCAAGCTTCGACTGTACAAACACTTTCATAAAGCAATGGTTACAATTGTGGGGAAAGATCAAGGGCGAGGACACTCAACTGATTCGTGGCAGTGGTAGTCGTTTGTGGGAGGCACTGACCACCAGCTCTGCGTTTCAAGTCACCAAGCCATAACTGCCCGCCGCACCAACTCCACAAAATCCGGCCTGAGGCTGGCACCGCCCACCAACGCGCCGTCCACCTCCGGCATCGCCATAAAAGCCGCTATGTTCTCCACGTTGACGCTGCCGCCGTACAACATGCGCACCGCCTGGGCGGTGGCTTCCCCAAACATCCCGGCGATGGCCCCCCGGATGGTCAGCCCAATAACGCGGTTCGCGCCCGCCGGGGTCGCCGCCTTGCCGGTGCCGATGGCCCACAGTGGCTCGTAGGCGATTACACACCGCTCGGCCTGCTCCGCCGCAAGGCACGCCAACGCCGCCTGCACCTGCCCGCCGACGAATGTGTCGGTCTGACCCGCCTCGATCTGCACCAGGTCTTCTCCCACGCAGATGATGGGGATGAGACCGTGCGCCAACGCGGCGTGGACTTTCCGATTGACGGTAGCATCGGTTTCGTTGTTGGAGGTGCGGCGCTCCGAGTGGCCCAGGATGACGTACTGGCACAGCCCCGCCAGCATGGATGGGGAGATTTCGCCGGTGTATGCGCCCTGATCTTCCCAATGCATCGTCTGTGCGCCCAGACCAATGTGCGTGGGGCGTAGTACCTCGGCTAAAGCCGCCAGCACAGTGAAAGGCGGACACAACACCCGATCTACCCCTTCGATCCTGTTCAGTTGGTACCGGATGCGGCGCACAAAGGCCAGCGCTTCATCAACGTGACCCAGGTGCATCTTCCAGTTACCTGCGATGATGGGGCGTCGCGTTCCTTGTTCATCCATTTTTTATTAAGGCCTGCAATGCGTCTGCCGTTGACTTGGCCCGGTGGCGGATTATGCCGAGCGGTACGCTGACGTGTAAGGCTGCCGAGAGGATGATGTCCTGGGCAACGGCCAGCGAGTAGAACACGTGCTCACTGCCTTCCATACTCTGCTCGAAGCGCAGTTGCTCCTGGCCCAGGATTTGCGCCACACGGGCCGAGGTGCGCC
>SOIH01000064.1 GCA_004376895.1 Anaerolineales bacterium
CCCGAATGGTCGATATGTGCGTGGGAGAGAATTGCCGCGTCGAGAGCGGTTACATCGAAGGGGAAGTTTAAATTTCGTGAATAGGTGTCCTTGCGGCGACCTTGAAAGAGACCGCAGTCCAGCAAAAGTTGATGGCCGTTTAGACTTAACAGATGACGGGATCCTGTAACCGTTTGGGCCGCGCCGTGGAAGGTGATGTTCATGAAGATCCTCTTGATTATGTCTTGTGAATTATTTTAAGGATTTCCTCACCATATCTCTGGAAGCGTGATTCCAATGGGTCCATGATCTGCCTCAAGTCTGCCAGGTTGAGTGGTGTGCGGCTGGCGATTTCGACGAGCAGATCTCGAGGCATGATGAGGTCTGATTCGAGCTTTCTTTTTTTGGCCGCGTTTTTACGCCACTCCCTTAATGATTCGTAGCGGGTACGGGCAGCTTCATCTAGCCCCCGGTTGCGGGGTTTCTGAGGTATCGGCGCCTTCAAGCCCTGCTCAACGGCTGCGAGGAATTCAACGCCGTAACGCCGAACGCTATTATTCGTCAATCCTGGCAAACCATGAAGCTCCTCGGTGGTTCGGGGTTCTTTCTTGGCGATTGCCAGGAGACTCCGGTCGCCAAGGATCTTAAACGGCGGGCGATTCTGTCGTCGGGCGTAGCGGTCGCGCATTAAGTAGAGCTCTCGCAGGATGGCCGCTTTGCGTCGGGAGAGCTCACGAGAGTGGGCAATCCGCCAGAAACCATCTGGGCCGAAACCATTCTCTCGGAGGGGTGGATCGGCCATTCGCTCGCATAGCTCCTGGGCTTCTTCCAGACTGCCATTATCACGCAATAGCTGATGGAGATGATCCCGTAACTTGAGCAGGTAATGTGTGTCTAGGCGAGCGTAGTCGAGCATCTCTGACGATAAAGGTCGCTTGCCCCAATTAGCTCGCTGGAAACGCTTATCAACGTTGACGGAGAAGACCTGCACCAAAAGATCGCTCAGACTGGTGCGTTCCCATCCCAGCGTCCGGCTGGCGACACGGGTGTCGAAGAGGTTGACAATCTGAAATTTGAAGTCACGCGCAAGGCACATGACATCGTACTCAGCTCCGTGAAGCACCTTTTCAATCTTCGGGTTTGAGAAAAGCGGCGCAAGCGAGCTTAGATCGCGAATCGCGAGGGGATCGACAAGGTAATCAAAGCCAGGGATTGAAAATTGGATCAGACAAACCTGTTCCTGATAGGCATAGAGACTGTTGGATTCAGTGTCCACGGCGAGAAGGGGTTCGCGCGTGAGCCTGTCGGTCATCTCTTTCAGGCTCTCCCGGTTCTCGATGAGTAGTGGGGCGGGGAGAAGGGGTGGGTTCATGGGGCTATTATACCGGTCTCTGATGGATATCGATCGGGAATCGGTGAGCGGGCGGCTGATGGATTCTCTATGTCCGCCTGGCATAAGGGGGGAGAATGGCCACTCAGCGCCGAAGAAGTTGATGATGTGATGGAGCATATCCATTCCCTAGGCGGCAGCGATTCTCATCACAACTGTTCTGGAAAGGGACAAAGTGATGGGATGAACAGCCAATTAATCCAGCTCAACGAAATTGGGGATTTTGGTTGTCGTGAGTCTGAAAGTGTATTATCGTATG
>SOIH01000213.1 GCA_004376895.1 Anaerolineales bacterium
ACTGGTTGCTTGATGGCGGCGGGCTGACACACGGGTCGGCCCCTACGCCTTATTAATAAAGTGGAGTTGAGTAGCGCAAATCCGCTTGGTCACCCACACAATTTGGAGGGGAGCCAATCATAATAATTTCTAAGAGTATTGCAATCCTGCACCCTAAAATATATCCCTTTTCGTAAAAGGCGCGGAGAGAAAACGGAAAAGAAACTTCCACCTCGACATATACGAGATGCATATTCCAGATTTATCATTCTCAAGGATTTTATCCGCAAGCCATGGAACAACATCTTCAACGCGATTCACAATGATATTGAAAATGCGTTTGGCCTTCTCAAATTCTTCTGGTCGATCCTTATATTGATCGGTGAGAAATGATGTTAGGACCATTCCGGGTCTGATCGAGCCCACAATAAGTGATTTCCCTTTTGTTTCTTTCACCAACCCTCTTGTAAAGTAATTCACACCGTATTTCGTCATACCATAAGGGATAAGCCCTTCGTGCATTCGCCCATCACCCCCCATACCCTCCATGTTGTATATACTTCCATAGCCTTGATCCAACATGCCTCTTACAGCAATCTGTGATCCAAATATCACGCCTAAGATATTCGTGTCGACAACCTCTTTCACTTGATCCGGCGCAAGTCCCCATGTCATCATCTGCGGTCCACTAAGCCCCGCATTGTTTATCCATATGTCAATCTTTCCAAATCGAGACATTGCCTCATTCCAGAGAACCTGTAATTGCTCAGGGTCTCTTACATCGCATGGATGACCGAACACTCGATTTTCCGGATTCTTCGATCGGAGCTCTTTAATAGCCTTGTCAACTGCTTCACGACTCCGGCCGCTAACCATAACCGCGCAATCTCGAGCCAGGAACGATTCTGCTAGGCCAAAACCGATCCCGCGTGTACTTCCTGTAATCACAATACTTTTCATACTTTAATGCCTCCGGCACAGGTAGTTTCTGGATACATCAGGAACGAAAAGATGGAAAGAGTGGACCGCTATATATGGTGCAGATATTATCATACCTACCTTCCGAGCCCGAGAATAGCAATTTCTAATAAAGCAGTATTAGACAATTTCAATTAGCCTCAATAGGTGAGCGAGGAAATCAGGAATGAAACCTATAAATTGATCATCTGGGGCTGGTTGCGGGGGTATGTGGTCAGATCTAGCTGATCGAGACGATTAACCAATATGTGAGAGAGCCACCGCTTGCTAGGTTCTGCGCTTGAATTGTTATATGTTGGGCGCTTGAGGTGCAGAATGTGGGATGAAACACAGGCTGCATCAAAAAAAAGCCCCGGTTCATTGAAACCGGGGTTTGATCGTATTTTAGACTACACCCAAACCTAATCGGCGGCCGAGGATTCCATTTCGGCCAGGCTTTCTACCGGCTTGGCCTTCCATTTGCCAGTGACGAGGTCCATCAAACGCATGGTGCCTTCACCGCCGACACGGACGTCACGACGTTGGAACAATTGCCAGGAGATCAAGGCTAGGGCCAGGTCGATGACCAGGAAAACGCCAAACCAGGTCAAGTTGAGGCCATCCTCGATGGCCGTGGCCGTCTCCAAGTAGGTCAGGGGTGAGAAATCAGCAGCGCGTTCCAATTGCTCTACAGCCCCTGAAAGGAAGGTGATAAAGAAACTTGCAACCACTAGCATTGCCGTGAGCATACTGGCCATGCTGCGGGCTGGTAGCAGCATGCTGAAGAGCAAGGCCAGGGTCATGAAGAACATCAAGATTCCAAATAGAGAGACGAATGGCAGTAACAGCTCAAACGCCGGGATGGTGAAATTCTCCGACCAGGTCATGGACAGCAGCAGCGAAGCCCAGGAGATCAGCAGCAGGATGATGATCACCAGCGTGGTGGCTAGAAAACGGCCCCAGAAAAGAGTGGTGCGGCTGACAGGATGGGCCAGGATCAGGTCGAGGGTGCCACGCTCTTCGTCACGGGCAAGCATGCTGGCACCCACCCCGGCAACAAATAAGCCGATGATCAGGGGCACAAAGGAGAAGTACTCGACATCAAGCCAACCGATCGGGGTGCTCATACCGCCGAAATCGAACATTTCTGTAAGTTCAGGCAACGATTCCACGTACGCTTCAATCAAATCACCGCTGTTGGTCATCATGTCGAATAAGGAGCCCATCATAATCGACAGGACTGCCAGGCCAATCCCCCAGCCGATGATCGCACCGCGTGATCGGCGTAATGTGTAACGAATTACGGTAAACATTTTATTTGTCCTCCTTCCCTTCATAGTAGGCAAGGAAAATCTCTTCCAGGCTGGTGCGTTCAGTCTCGAAATCGCTGACCGGATACTGCGCCAGGGTCTTGACCAGGGCATCCATCTCGCCTTCGACCTGCAGCAGTACGCCCAGGCCATCGTCTTTGGCAAGCAGCTCAACCCCTGGAAGGTTGAAGAGTTCGTCAGCCTCGGTGGGCTGCTGGAAGCGGATGCGAACCCGGCGCAGGGAGCGGTTAAGCAGCGAGGCGGTCTCGGCCACTTCGACGATCTTACCCTCCCGGATGATGGCGACTCGGTCGGCGACAGCCTGCACTTCGCTGATGATATGCGAGGAGAAGAAGACCGTGGCCCCATTATCCTGGGCTTCGGCCAGCATGCGCAGAACTTCCTGCTGCATGAGCGGGTCAAGGCCGCCGGTGGGCTCGTCGAGCAGCAGCAGCTCAGGACGGTGCATCAGCGCCTGCACGACGCCAACCTTCTGCTTATTGCCATGCGAGAAGTTTTTGATTGGGGTCTTGAGTTCCAACTTGAGGCGGTCGGACAATTCCAGGATGAAGTCCCAGTTCGAACGATTGCCGCGCAGGCGGTTGAAATAACGGAAAACCTGACGGGCGGTCATATTCTCGTCCAGGTGCAGTTCGCCGGGCAGATAACCGACGCGCGCCTTGATCGCTTCAGGCTCTGCCTGCGGGTTCAGCCCCAGCACACGGATCGAACCGCCTTGCGGGTGGATCAAATCCAGCATGCAACGGATGGTGGTGGTCTTCCCGGCCCCATTGGGTCCCAGAAAACCAAATATTTCTCCCTGTTTGACTTCCAGATCAACGCCAAACAGGGCCTGGACGCTGCCGTAGGACTTGATCAATCCTTGTGTTTTGATAACATTTTCTTCTGACATGAAACACCTCTTGGTGCCTGTATTTATACACTCGGCTTCGACAGACTATGATCCAGAATACTTGAATTGTAACACCCTGGCGTTTCGGTGCTGCAGACAACCACATCTCAAATAGCTGACAAGCTGACCATCACCCGCATTCATCCCCTAGTTTTGCTTTTCCCAATTTCTGGGGGAATCCAAACGTATACTACTCAAACAAATCACAAACCAGGACATCTAATACCTCCTCAAGCGAAGGTTGCTCTGGTTCCGCCTTGAAGTGCGCAAGGCGACGATAGATCTCACCCGCAGCTTCATGGAAACCTGCAGGCACTCCCGCCCCCGCGAATGTCGCTGCTATCTCATCCATCTCTCCAATAAAGCGCCATGCCTTTACCGTCGCTCGCTTGACTCTGCTCACCGCGTTGTCCGCAAAATCCGACTCATTCCGAGACCATTGTCTCTGCAAATCCGTTCGAACGCCTAGTTCCTCAGCCGCAGCCAGAATCGCGCAGAGCAAGGCTGTCGTTCCCTTCGTATAGGCCGCGAAGCACATTTTGAGCGCAGATGCTCTTCCGATTTCCTCGCCGATAATGCACGTCTCGAGAGGACCTGCGGAGAAACAAGCGGTCACGCGCTCAGCATACTCGCCGGAGAGATAGAGCCATGTCTTCCCAGGTTCCCATGCAGGTCCGCCGATGATGCCACCATCTACAAACTTCACACCTGCTTCATCCATCAGCCGACCGATGTGTTTCGCCCGTTGCGGCGCTATCGCATTGGCATCCAGATAGAGCCCCTCAAAGGATGCTTCCAAGGTTTGTCTTGCCACCTTCTCTGCAGCATGAGGTGGACATACACAGACGATCACAGAGCAAGTTTCGCAAAGCTCGCTCAAAGATCGAAGCTCAACAAGATTGTGTTCAACAGCTCGCGCTTGTGTTTGTCTGCTTCGCCCTGCAGATACCCAATAGACTGTGTGTCCTGAATTTTGAGCCGAGGCAGCCAGGGAGATTCCCATCGCACCGGGGTGCAGAAATCCAATTTTCAGCTTCGTCATATGTCCTCTCTTTTCATGCCCAACGCGATTTGTTGTTAGGGTTGCTCGCCGCTAAGCCCATTACGAGAAGATATCTTCCTGTTCTACATCTGGACCTTCATAGCGAACGAAGAATAACGAGCAGCAACTTGAAAGAACTCCGCTGGACTGGTTTTTTGTATCAAGACATTATGATGGGTTGTACGCAGCGTTTCGATTCCAACCGATCAAGAAGATCCGGCTAGAGGAATGACATAGAAGAGAATAGCAAAAAAGTGAAACGCGCTTCCCGCCAGCACAAAAATATGCCAGATTGCGTGGTGATACGGCAGTCGTCGCCAAACGTAGAAGACGATCCCGGCCGTGTAGGACAAACCCCCAATGAGCAGAAGAAGCAGACCCCTTGGATCAATAGCGGCGAGCAACGGTTTCGTCGCGATGATCACTACCCAGCCCATGCCCACGTAAAGGGCTAAAGATATAACCGGCCACTTACGCAGTCGGGTCACTTGAAAAATAATTCCAGTGACCGCGAGACCCCAGACTACTCCAAAGAGAGTCCAGCCCCAAGCACCGCGCAGGGTCACAAGAGTGAATGGTGTATAGGTTCCCGCGATCAGAAGAAAAATGGCCGAATGATCAATTACCTGGAGTATGCGCTTGACGCGCGGAAGTTGGATGCTGTGGTACAGAGTGGATGAAGCATACAACAGGATCAGGGTTGCGCCGAAAATACTGCTGCTTACGATATGCCAGACATTTCCCAGCAAACTGGCGAATGCCGTAAGCACTGCTAACCCGCCGATGGAAAAAACTACCCCAACGCCGTGTGTCACACTGTTGGCAATTTCCTCACCGATACTGTAGCGGGGTTTACTATAGGATGTCATATTCAATATTCTAACGTATTCTCGGCTCGTGAGCTGGAACGCTTGGTTCAGATTGCGCCAATTCGCACACGCCCCTGAAATCCATACCCTGAACCGCCTCGAACAATTCGCCCATTCTTTCAATCGCTTGAAGGGAGGCGACCTGTATATGTGTCCAGAGTCCCCCCGCCCAAACCGTACGCCGTAATATCGATGCGATCGGGGTATAGCTCCAGGATTACAAAGTGGGACTGGGCCGTGAAGAATTCACTTTCTTCTCTCG
>SOIH01000140.1 GCA_004376895.1 Anaerolineales bacterium
CTGCTGGAAGTCTTCAGTCGGGGACGGGAAATCTGCGCGAAGCGCTTAGTTCAACACCTGAGTATCCATAAATCTCGCCTGGATATCCATCCCGCGCGGGGTTTTCACGTTGTTTCTGTCAACATATCCCTTAATTTGTTGTACTAGGAAGAAAGGTAACCTGCAATATGTGAAAAACGGAGGGATATCGAGAAAATTAGTCTTACCTGAAACCCCGATAGTAGAATAGCGCATTCTCAATACATTCACAACGGGTTCAAGCAACGTGCACGAATCAGGTTCGATTCCACGCAAGTGGTCTTTGATTGCCCATAGGACATAGTTCATTCACAGATCACGCTTCCCCGCGTACCTTTGGAACTCAGCGGCAGCGTTTTGGGGGCCAATCGTCAGCACCTTAAGTTCACACTCGATGGTATATTCCAAATGATCAAGTTCGATGACACCAAGCACGTGCTTTAGGTATAAAATTGAGCGCTGGATGACAAACCTTCCTCTAGCCCACCGTGTGGGCTCGATGGATGAAATGGCATGATTTCAACGGAGGCACATCGTGATTGATATTCGCATGATCCGCGAGAATACCGAGGATGTGAAGAATGCGATCCGCAGCTTGCAGGCGGAAGCGCCGATTGACGAGATCATCACACTGGATGTGAAGCGTCGCCAGAATCTACAGGAACTCGAGGATCTGCGCCAAGAGCGCAACGTCACATCCAAGGAGATCGGGCGGATGAAAGACGCCGCCCCGCGCGAAGAACTCATCGAAAAAATGGGCGCTGTGAACGATCGTGTTAAGACGCTCAAGTCTGAGCTTCGGGAGGTAGAGGCGGATCTCGAACGGGCGATGTGCCTGGTGCCGAATTTGCCGCACGAGAGTGTCCCCCTCGGGGTAGACGAGAGTGAAAACATCGTTGTCAGGCAGGATGGCGAGCCGAAAACTGCGGAGCAGTTTGGGTTCGATCCACTGCCGCATTGGGACTTGGGACCAAGCCTGGGCATCATCGATTTCGAGCGCGGCGTTAAGCTCTCCGGCAGCAGATTTTATGTACTCTTTGGTCTGGGGGCACGTCTCGAGCGCGCCTTAATCAACTGGATGCTGGATTTCCACGCGGAGAAGCATGGTTATATCGAGGTTTACACGCCGGCCATCGTGCGCGAGGCGTGTATGTGGGGCGCAGGCCAACTCCCGAAGTTC
Organism: Anaerolineales bacterium; assembly: GCA_004376895.1. Taxonomy (GTDB): domain Bacteria; phylum Chloroflexota; class Anaerolineae; order Anaerolineales; family E44-bin32; genus E44-bin32. Next base: position 1,199 of record SOIH01000140.1, read on the forward strand.
AAAGAGAACATCTACCACGATGTGGAAGATGATCTGTGGCTGGTCGGGACCGCCGAGATCCCCCTTACCAATTTGCATCGAGACGAGATCATCGAAGCCGACCAGCTGCCAAGGAAATATGTGGCCCACACACCCTGCTTCCGCAGGGAGAAATTCTCCGCTGGTCGGGATGTGCGCGGGATTAAACGCGGCCATCAGTTTAACAAAGTTGAAATGTATCATTTCGCCACACCTGAGACCTCCTACGATGAACTTGAAGACTTGGTCAAGAACGCAGAGGATATCTGCCGGGCGCTGGAGATCCCCCACCGGGTGATCCAGATGGTAACGGGCGATCTGGGTTTTACGGCAGCTAAAAAATATGATGTGGAGATGTGGGCTCCGGGCTGCGGCGAATGGCTCGAGGTCAGCTCATGCAGCAACTGTGAAACCTTCCAGGCGAGACGGTCGAACATCCGCTACCGACCGGAGCCGGATGGGAAACCGGTCCACGTGCATACGCTTAACGGATCGGGGCTTGCCTTGCCGCGCACGGTTATTGCCATTCTTGAGAATTATCAGCAACAGGATGGCAGCGTGGTGATTCCAGATGTGCTGCGCCCATGGATGGGCGGAGTGGAGAAAATTACGCCGGAGGCGAAATGACGGATATTGTGATCACGATTCTTTTAGGACTGGCGATGTTAATCGGGCTGGCGACAACGCTAATCCCCGTAATCCCTGACCTTGGGCTGATTCTGGTCAGCGCGCTCGGTTACGGTTTGCTGGTAGGCTGGGGCGAGAACGGCTGGTGGCTCTTCACCATCATCGTTGTGCTGGGTTTAGCCGGGCAAGCCGCGGAAATGATTGTTAGTGGGGCGGGCGCTCGGCGTGGAGGGGCTTCATGGCTTAGCACCTTTGGTGGGTTGGCTGCGGGAGTAATCGGTCTATTTGTGTTCGGCCCGATCGGCTTGATCGCCGGACTTCTTCTAGGGACATTTATGCTGGAGTTTATCCGCCATAAGAATACTGAAGAAGCCCTGCGGGCGATGTTCGGAATGGGGGTTGGATATGGCGCCTCGTTCGTCGTTAAATTCTTGCTCGGGTTGGTTATGATCGGGGTATGGATCGCCTGGGTTGTTGTTAAGTAACGTCAGGAGGGATTAAAGAAAACCATCCCGACACCCCTGCGCTGCAGACCTTCCTCAGCCCAGTGTGTGACGATTGGCGAATCGTCATCCAGTGCGGTGAACAAGGGGGCAATTACCGAAGGGTCGTCTATGGATGCGAGTGCGCGTGCGGCTTCGATGCGGATCGCGGCATCTTCAGAGCGTAAGGCTTCCGTGAGCGGGGAGACGGCGCACTCACCAAGAGCGGCGAGGGCATCAGCGGCCAGTCGAGCGAGCAGTCGGTCTTGGTCCCCAAGCAAATCGAGCAGTATTGGAATCGCATCAACATAAGGATGGCGGCGCAGACCGAAGGCAGCACACTGACGGACTGCAGCATCCTCATCGGTAAGACACGCGAGCAGCGCTTTCCGCGCCTCCTCGCGATCGATGTGTGTGAGCGCTGCAGTCGCCCACCAACGCTGATCCGGTTCCAGGGACTGCAGTTGTTCGAGGAGCAGCGGCAGCATGCGCTCGCCTAACTCGGCGACCCGGTGGACGGCGCTCTCCGATCGATCATCGTCACCCGATTGGAGCTCGCGCAGCAACGTCTGCGGGTCGTGATTTTTCCAGTCCATCAATCTCCTGGTGGGGGCACGGGAAGATCATCCTTCTTCACTTCAACCCACTTGTCTCCTTCTTCGATCAACATCACGGGAATATCGTCCTTGATTGGATATTTTCGACCGCAATCTGGCTCCTGGCAGATCAACCAGGTCTCCTTATAAAGTTCAAGGAGCCCCTCTTTCTCGCGCACACAAGCTGGACAACGTAGGATTTCGAGCAGGTCTTCGCTAATCATCGTTTACTCCTGCGGATGCTCTAGGCATGTTTTGATGGGTATGAAAATAGCTGAGGTCGGAGAAGTTGTCAAACGATGGATGGAAATAGCAGGGTTTTAATCATCTTCTACTTCGATATTGTTCGGGAGATCGCTTCCAGGACCGAATTCGTAAATCGCCCGCCAGGGGAGATAGTGAGTCTTGATCGTGTCCTTGTGTATCGTCTCCCCATCGCGGGTGACCGTGCGATAGACGATGACATCTAATCCATCGGCTTCATAGTCGATCTTTTTGATCTCGTCCTTATCCAGATCTGGATTCTCCTTGTACAAAGGTTTGGGAGCATCAATTGCGTTCGACTCGTGACTGCTCCACTGTACCGAGCGACCATCGGATGTTGAATAGAATTTCCACAGCAGCTGGTTGCCATAGATATAGGTTTCCATGAGAAGCCAGTAAGGTGTGTCGTTGCGGAATTTGAAGTCAACCAAGGGAACGAACACCGTCGCGTCAAGACCTGGTCCCGGTGACCCTGGTCCCCCCTCGTAATATCCAACCCGATAGGCGTGTGGATGGCGTTCGACGATTTCGTAGCCGCCGAAGAAGACTGCACGGAAGAGGGTAGTGCTCACCTGACACACGCCGCCGCCGACGCCTTTGATTGTGCGATCGCCGAAGATGATCAGTGCCTCGGCGTAGCCGTTATCGAGGCTGATATCGCCCAGGACATCTGCCATTGAGAGGGTTTCACCTGGAGGGATGAGCAGGCCATGGAAAACGGAGGATGCGGTCTTGATATTCTGAATGCGCTCGGAGCTTGAGCCAGGGAAGTATGTCGAAACAACGCTCACGTCCTCGCTGATGCCAAGTTCTTGCGCGGTCGCCTCGCTGCCGACCATAGGTTCTTCGTACTCGAACGTCAGCTCAATCACATGCAAGCCTTCACTCATTCCAGCGTTGATCGTTTCTATCGATGCGGCTATGTCCAGGTTTCTTCCGATCACTGCCGGCTGGAGCAGATCTAATTCGTGGGTTTCGTCGTTGAAGATGAAGCGTGCGTTCTCGGGCTTGCGCTCCAATTCAGCTATGCGAGGGGCGAGTACAGTTGCCAGTAATTCGGGATCAAGCTGCACCGTGTATGCCGAGTCGGCCGCATCTCCCTTAACCTCAAATCGGATCATGGGTGCAAGTTCCGAGGGTTCGAGCACCAGATCTTCGGCACCCTCGGCGGTGATCCGTAAGGGTTCGCCCAGAATCCCACGGGCGCTTTCCGCTGCGCTGGATGCATCCAAGACAATTGGAGGAGTTTCTTCAATCACAACAGGGATAACTGCATCGTGCATGGAGCCGAAAGGTTCCTTGAGGGCATCAAGCGTGCCGATGATGTCGACGGAGCGCCCAATTTGGCCGGGGCTTACAAGAACCTGTGTCCCCTCGATAAGGAGTGCCGCCTCAATCGTCGGCTGATCGACTGCTGCGGCGATAGCTTGAAGGTAGAATGCTCCTACCACCTGGTCGAAGAGGATTACAGGTGTTATGGCGTAGCCCTGATACCAGGCGTCCACCTGTTGCTGAAGGCGCTCGAGGAATGTGCCCTGCCTGCCAATGGCGAGGGCATTGCTGGCGATCTCGTGCAAGTCGATTGAAACACCGAGTTCTGCCGGCTTGACCATCCAGTTTCGATCGGCATCCCTGAGCACGATGGCACCGTTCTCCGGGTAGGTTAGAGCAGGGTCCAGCGCAGCGACGATTTCCTCTGGAGACATTCCACTCAGGTTAACATCATGAAGATAAACACCGGGGAGGGCGCGGTTGAAGAGAAATAATCGCGTCCCGAGCAGGAAAAGTGCAAAGCCAGTAAACAGCACAAGCGAAGCCGCGAAAAGCGTCAGCAGGGCTCGATTGAGCCATTTGACGATTCTTGATGTACGTCGGCGATAGGCCTGTGTCGTCTCCACAATTTCCTCTAAAGGGTGCGGATTATATCATTGTAATGGGCGGGTTCTCTGTGTTTGAGGTTCCAAGGTTCGTGCCGCAATAAGGAACGCTCTTTGGCTTGCTCTACCGTCAGGGTCCCAACCAGACTCCGACGCTTGTGTAGTGCACAAGGCCGGGGACTCCGTCATGCAGCTCATATACGCCGATGCGAGCCCACTGTTGATACTCGGTTTGATAGGTGATTTCCACCGAGAATGTGCCCAG
>SOIH01000051.1 GCA_004376895.1 Anaerolineales bacterium
GATCGGTTCCAAGTCTGTTGGTGGAATCTGGGAAAGCGACGCGATCCTTGATGCGAAGGATTCCGGTTCCCCTGCGCTCTCGACCGCCTCGGGGTCCACTTGAGGTGGGAAGATGGGCTGAGATTCGAGAGGAACCTCGGAGATGTGCAGATCTGGGATGGGCTCGGATTCCAGCGGGACACCGGCGGATTGACGTAGACCCGAGAGGAAATCTTGTTCGGGTTCCTCGGGTGAGAGCAGGTTGTCGATGGGTGTTTCAATTTCCTGGGCGTATCCCTCGAGCGAGGGCTCGACGCTGTCATCTGCGGGTTGAGCCCAGTCTGGGAGCGGGATTTCATCCGCTTCAGGGATTTCTCGTTTGAGGGGTTGGTCCCAGGTAGCGCCTGGTTCCCTGAAGCTTTCTTCGCTTTGAGCATCTGCGATCTCTGGCAGCGCCTGCTCATCAGCAGGTTCGAGCCCGACCTCGCCCCAGGTTCCCGCAGTCAGGGGTGATTCCCTTTCTTCAGGCAGGGATGGTTCGAGATCAATTGCTTCATCCGTGGTGATCGACCGGAAGTAGGATGCGAGATCATCCGTTTCTTCGGAGATTTTATCTGGGGAATCTTGTACGGAATCACTCATGTCTGGGATCGCAGCCGCTCCTAACCCAAGATCAAGCTCTCCGAGTCGTTCTTCGAGGAAGTCAACAGATTCGGGCACTTCCAGAATATCGGCAGCTGTCTCCGAAATGGGCGGGACAGGGCTTTCGATTTCGGTTTCGAGTGGGATGATTTCTTCTAGTTGAGGTTCAGCGTAGGTTGGGGTTTCCTGTTCGGGCGTACTGCGTTCTTCGCGCGCTCTGTTCTCAACCGCCTCTAACCAAACCCACTGTTTGAGTGCGAACCGCTCCGTCAATGGGTAGGCTTCGCCGATCTGACCGTAAAAGACACGTTCACCGCCGTCTTCGGAGAGAAACGCGGATTTACAGCTCTCACAACCGACGTAATCGGGCAGATTCTCCATGTGAACAACATGCAGCGCATCTTCGCCGCATATCGCGCAAAGGAGGCCATCGATAAGGCCATCATCGAGCGTGGGTTTTGGAGTCGAAGCCATTCCCCTTCCTCAATAAACGAGAGGTGCACCGAATCTAACATATCGATCGGCGGATAGCAACCAAGCTCTGGTCCCAGAATCTTTTAATATTGCAGCGGGAACCGGTTTAAACCTATAGATGTGCAAGATTTGTTCTCGGTAGTCCGAAGAAGAAGTGAGCGGGGGTTTCTCCAATTGCATGCGTTGTCACCCGACAGGTAATAAAGAAGAGGGGGATGATGATTGATCGATCGGTGATCAGATATCCACCAATTTTCGGATTCCGTTTCTTACTTCTCAATCCAGCCCCATTACAATTTGCCTGGTAGAGACACGGAATCGGCTGTTATCTTGTGTCGATTGGAATATTGATGAATGCTCCAACTTGGTGGGATTCGGGATCCAAGGAATTTGAGATCGTACCCACCACAGCGATCCGAAGAATTTCGAAAGTATGGAATTCAGGAAGATCCGGAGCAATCGTTAGATAGGCCGCCCAATTATCTGAGCCGTTCGATTTAGATCCCAATATATCCACATCACCCACGTACTCAACTAGGTTCTGAATCTCAATCCAGGTTTTCTTATCCCCGTCGAAGGCAAATAGCCTCGCTCCATAGGCTGGAGGGAATTCAATTGTGTAGTCGCTATCGTTTGTGATAAGTAGATCAAATGCTGACCCTTTATCGATAAATAGTCCGGATTCCGAAGGCTCAATTCTTAGATTTCTTGGAATCTCAGCTACGTCAATTATGTTTTCGAAGTTGGGAAATTCGGTATGAGAGCTTTGCTGGGAAGTGCTAATATTGCATCCCGTCAATAGCAGAAATACACAAAAAGCAGCTGGATAGGTAAGGCCCTTCATCAAAACTCTCTAAATTATTGGATACAGCCCGCTCCTGCTTCTCGGTCAAGTATGGTCCGGCCTCGAAGGATCCGATTCACCTATTTCCAGATGATCATTCATCCGTTGTGCTCCACCGAAACCAAAGCAAGAGACCGGAGAAGAGAAACAAGGAGATCATCATTGTTTGTATGCAGAGAAGCGAACTATGTTCGGCACTGAAACGTTCCTGTGGGGCAAGTTCAGTCAGTCTTCTTCCTCTAGACACTGTCCATCCATATATATAAATCACGATGGAATAGACAAAGAAATATCCAACAACGATCTTCCAGAGTATGGGAATCTTCTTAAGATACTTCTCGTTGTAACGTCGCATTGATACGCTAGATTCATGGGTATCGGTGATTACGAATATGGCGATGAACACCAGGCCAAAAAGGATGTTCACCAAAGGGAAGGATGAAGTTCCAAAGATGATTGATGAAGCATGGAGAAAAAGCACAAACGCGAAGGCACTGAAGAAGATATAGGAGAGGGGCTTATTAAGCGTTGAGAAAAAGGCATTGACACGATTCTGAAAGATTTGCCATGATTTCGGTTTGAATGTCACCTACTCCCGAATATCATGGGGGAGATGTGATTCCGGGATTAGGGGAACGGAGTGATCGAAGATCGCCGGATCAAGCTCATACCCTTTTTTACAACCCGGACAATCCCATGCCTTAGGTCGGTTCTCTGGGTTGCGGACAAAATCTACACCCATTCCGCATTTCGAACACCAGACTGATGAGTACTTTCTGCCACATCTTGAACAGGCAAGGATGGAATTAGCTTCCGGATCCTCACATTTGTAATACCCTTGCTCTTTACACGTTTCACAGTACTGTGGGAGATAATCCATAAATTCAGTTGTTTTCATAATGATGAGCGCGTTAAAAAAACATTTTCAATAAAGATCGCACAAACATTATTTACCAGTCGTTCCTGACTTATCAATTCTATCGAAGGACCCAAGCATTGCACAGGATAGCATGTCCATCCATATTGATCTATTCAACCAAGAAACTGTCAACTTCGTTGGTGTAATCATCTGTACTTAATAAAAAGGGGGGCTTCAGTTTGTTAGAGCGCAGCATTTAGAATCAGTAATTCCTGACGTGCCAATTCTTGTTGTGGTCTCGAGAGTTTGCCAGTAGACAGGGCATGCTCGTATGCGGATTTAGCACTATCTACCCGCCCCGCTTTATTACAGGCCATTCCAATTTCAAGCAGGGCTCTACCATTGTTAGGTTGGTGCTCGAGTAAACGCTTATAGACCTCTACCGCTTCCTTTGGCTGATTCTGATGAAAGAGAGCTTTTGCGAGGAAATGTAAAGCATGAGGATTGTCATGATCGCTTTCAAGTACTTGTCGGCAACCACCAACTACAGCCTCCCAATTCTCTAGCTCGGCAAATGTGTTGATCATAGAGTAACGGAAACGCTCTTGGTTCTTAGCATCGACTTGTTGTATGAGCTCTTCAGCGTCTTTCTTTCTGCCTTGTTCGAACAACGAGACTGCCATGATCCCCCAATACCAAGGCTCATCGAAGCTTCGCCCTTTTGCCATTTCGATGGCACTCCGAATCTCCTTCTCAGCCGCTTGAGGGTCGCCATTGAGTAGATGGTATCGACTTAAGGTGATCCGTATGCCGGGTTCGCCCGAGTCCTTTTCTATTGCAGCTTTTATGAGTTTGGCAGCAGATTCAATATCACCTTGCCTCAAGAGAAGGCTAGCACGCAATGCCTTGTACTGTGCCGGTTCGAGATGATCCCTGGCTACATTTTCTGCAAGCTGGAAATATTCACAGTTCTCCAGTGCGTCAAGATAAGAATCGACGATGGTGTCAGGGTAGTTCAGGGTACTGAGATACTGCTTGAACCAAGCTGGATCTGGACTCGCACAATAGCGCTCGATGGCTTTCTCAAAATGTGGGCAAGCGTCTACACAATTACCTTCCTGGTAAAAGATATGCTCGGCTAGGAAGACGTGACTGCTGGCGAGATTTGGTGCTTCCCGAATGTAGTTGTCGAGTAGGGACCTACTGAGATGTGGCCTTGACGTCAGCTCATATATCTCGAGTAAGCCCGCCCGCGCATCCGGATTATGCTCACTCAGATCGCAACTCTTCCTAAACGCTTCCTCGGCGGCTTCAAACTGGCACAGTCGCAGCAGGGCAGTGCCGTAGAGAGAATGCGCTTCCGAGCTCGATGGCCATTGATGGACGCATGCCTCCAGGTATGGAAGTGCGAGTTCTTCCTTATCTATTGCGAGAAGCAACTCTCCCAAGACTGCTTTAAGCTGCGAGTTATCGGGAGCGAGGTTCTCCGCCTTTCGATAGGCTTCGAGAGCCTCAGATGCTCGGCTATCCGCTTGAAGTATCCAACCGTGTAGATAGGCCAGATACCAATCTGAGGGGTCTTTCCTCTGGGCATCTTCGACGTGCTCGATGGCTTCTTGAATCTTCCCTCGATCAACGAGCGAACGAGCCCTTTTCCCCAAACCCTGATTCTTTCCGTTTTTACGCTCCGTAGTTAGCATTGAACCAACCTGGATAGATCGATATGGGATCGTCCTATTCGGTACTAATTGTAACTGTTGATGGTGCAGAAGTGGATGTTGATGTCGGTGTTGGCGTGCTAGTTGGAGTAGACGTGGGCGTGCTGGTAGGAGTAGATGTGGGCGTGTTGGTTGGTGTAGTTGTCGGCGCCAATGTTGAAGTTGGTGAGGGTGTGGACGTGGGCATTGGTGTTGGCAAAGGGGTCTCTCGGTCTTCAGGCTCTTGCTCTCCCATTATTTGGTTAAAAACTACTGCCAGTGAACTAATGTAAAAAATAACCCTACCAATTCCTTTGAGGTTTGCTATCTCATCAGGGGGGAGGTCCTCTGGCTGCTTGTTTGGATCCGAGTTCCATGGCGGAGGAGGTTGGCCACCCGATAAAGCTTGCTTGAGTGGCTCTATCTGAGGCAACTTATTTGTGGGTACTCTTGATCCAGGCGGTTGCCAATTCTTACCAGCAAAATAGCTTATGGTCAGAGTCGTCAATGCTATTAGACCAATTCCTATTGCAATTACAGCCTCATCACCCTGAATGGGTGATGCTAATGTACCCGCTAATACGAACGCACTTTCCTCAGGGACATTATTGTGAACTTGAGAGAGGAAAGGGTGTTGATCTGGGTCGGGGATGGTTTGGAGCCAATCAGCAGCTGGTGCCATCGTAGTCGTCATCACCTCTCGTGTAGTCTCATTCTGACGACCTAGATTGATCAAGCTCGCCTGGAACCATCCCCCGGGATTGGACCAGAAGCTCGGCACCGGCTCGAGGACAGGTTCATCAGAAGCCTGCAATTGA
>SOIH01000042.1 GCA_004376895.1 Anaerolineales bacterium
GTATCCAATCAGCACCATGACCAGTGAGTATCCGACTGCCGTAAACAACCTCGTTCCAGCCATCTCAGGAGGGTTCTCTTCTGAAACCCCCGGTGTGCTGCGCCAAGCGGCCAAGAACGACTGGGTGCTCATGTAGACCAGCAACCCAGCCAACACACCTCCGAGAAGACCCACAATGAGCGATAGCTTCCCGGCCGCCATCATGAATGCGACCGCCAGCGGAGCCGCTAACGTCGCGACCATGATCAGACCGAGGATAACCCCAACCTGTTTGCTAACCAAATGAATCAACCCTCTCTTAGAAGAGTCCCTGCTGTGTGAGCAGGATGAGAACCGGGCCCAACGTCACGATCATGCTTGCCAACAGGATAAAACCAGAGGTAAGGAGGGTGACCTTGATCTTTGCGCTTTGGCCGGCCTCGATGATGTTCAGCTTCAATTTGCCTCGCATGATCTCGGCCCTCTCTCGGAAGGGCTCGATCATCTCCTGGCCCTTCTGCATTCCGATTCGCACCATCTGCAGGAACTCGTCGAACTCGGGCGTCTCCGGCAGGTCCTCGCGCACGGATCGATTGATGTCGGATATGGGTCTTCCCGTGCTTGCCTGGGCGGAAATCTGCGCGCAGGCTTTTCCGAAGATACCCATGCTGCCCGTGTGCGCCAGCGATTCCATCAGAGAAGCGCCCGACTGCAGCAGAAGTGATATCCGATCGAGGCCAAACCCCATCTCCTTCTTCAATCTCTCTCGTCTCTTGTCAATGGCGCTATTCAGAGATCGATTGGGCATCATGAATCCGAAGACCGCCATCAGGGTTGCAAACATCGAAATCCCTACCACCCCGAGAGAAATATCCAGCGCAATGCCCATCCCCACAGCGATGACAATCCCCAGGATCATATACACGAAGGCGGACAACATCCGGCGCGCGTGGAAATCCGCCACGGATTTGTAGAACCCTCCCGACCTTCTGAGCTTATCCTCCAGGTCACCACCCTCGGGCTTTACCCTCCTGCTGATATCAATAAGTATTGCACGCAGGATGTTGCCCTCTGCGATGCCCGCAATCCGAGGCCCAGTCTCCTCTTCCCGAATTCTCCGGGCTGCAGACTGGAGCGGCACGGCGAAGGAAGCGACGATCATGAAGATCCCGATTCCCGCAAGCAGTGAAAGAAGCATGATTTGTAAAGAGAAGTGGAGGTCCATGGCATCAATCCTTTTCTACTTCCAGGAATTGCTGAACGCTGTTCATGAATCGTTGGCCCACGAGAAAACCCACGGCCGAGATGGTGTAGGCGGCGATCTGTATCAGCTCTCCTGTGGGCGTGGCGTAAATCCTGCCGAGGGCAGGGGAGGAGAGCCTGAGCAAAGCCACGAAGAAGACAGGCGCGATCGCGACGAGCATCATCTGCCGCCGCACACCGGACAGCTCGCTCATCATCCTCCTGCGCTCCGCCGACAGTTCCCGAATGGTGGTGCTCAATGGGCTCAATACTTCCTGCAGCGGGATCGTTGCACCACGCAACGTCCACACCTCAAGCGCCTCTGCAATGAGCTCTAGTGAGTAGCTCCGTCGCCTTCGGAAGATTGGACCGAACGCCTGGTTGATGCTTGCCGTTTGTGTTAGCTGGCCCGCGATGTAGTTGAAGTCATCCCGCACGATGTCCGGGGCCACATCTGCCGCGTGCGTCACGGCGCCCTGCAAGGTTGAGGTGAGCATGGCGCCGGCCGAGATCCGGTCGCACATGTCGGCGAGCGCCTCCTCATATTCAAGCCGCCTTTCATCGCGTCTCCAATGCAGCCAGTAGATGAAGAGCACGATGCTGGCAAAGGCCACGAAAGCGGAGACGAGCAGCCCTGCCGTAAGGACGTATGTAATGGCGAAGGCGATAAGCGCCAGGATGATCCCGAAGCGAACGAACTCGGGTGCCGTTACGGGCAGATCTGCTTGAGCGACCGCCCTTTCCAGGCCACTCGACCGAAGTGCCCTGAAGAATTCACCCTCTTCCTCTGAGACAACGATGGCTTCTTCCGCTAGCTCCATTCTCCGCAGCGCATCAATGCGTTTGAGGTTGGCTTTGCCTTGCCGCCACTTGAGGGATACGACAATGAAGAAGATTCCAACTGCGGCGATGAAAGCCATAAGGATGTTCGTCATCATGGGCAATAAGCCTCCTTCTTGGTCCAGAATAATGCATAGAGGGCATATATCAAGTAACCGCTGCTCGAGAAGAGTATGGTCACGGCGGGCGAGGTCACCCTGCTCAGAACCAGGACAAATAAAGCCCATCCCAAGGGCACCATTGTTGTCATTGTCCCCGGCTCTGTCCATTCCTTTGTTCTTGCGAATTCGGCAAGTGCAAACAGCCCCGCTGCGAGCAAACCCAGTAGTGGGTGGACGACGACGCAGAGCGCCGCAGTCCATGTAGCTGCAAGCACGAGGAGAATTCGCAAGCTCGATTTGTGCATGTCCTTATCCTCGTCTGTAGACTTCTCCTGGTATTCTCGCTTGCTCGAAGATCCTTGTGTGCCGGGAGTCGTTGAGCGGGCCGTCCAGTTTTCCTCCCGCCCCTGTGTGCTGGAAGATCGGCACCATCTTGGGCTCGAAAGAGGTTCCCTTCTGTGCTACTTCACCTGTTAGCTCGGCGATGGTTCCGATGCGCCGGTCTCTGCCAACGAGCTCCATAGAGATGGCGATGTGCAGCGTCTGCGCGACCAGATTTGCAGCCCGATAGGAGTCCAGGAACCTGCCTCGGTCACTCTGGGCCAGCATGAGGTAGATGCGGCTGAACAGCTCATCCACGCCGTACGCGTGCAGGCTGGTCAAACCGTTCTTGTGGCCCGTATTCAGCGCGTTGAGCAGGTCAAAGACCTCCGCGCCACGGGCCTCTCCCAGCGTCAGAGCATCGGGCCGATGCCGGAGCGCAAGCTTGACCAGCTCCTCCTGCTCGATCGCCGGCAACCCCTCGATCGTCGCTGGCCGTGTTCTCAGGTAGAGAACGTTATTGGGTTTATCGTCCTTGGGGTAGAGATCGATCTCCGGCGTGTCCTCGATAATCAGGATGCGCTGTCCCTTTGGGATACACCTTCCCAGGATCATGAGCAGCGTTGTTTTCCCTACACCTGTCGGCCCCACAACGACGATGTTCAGACCCGCCCGAACAGCCGCAAAGAGGTACTTCCCTGCGGCCGCCGTGAGCATACCGCCCTGCATGAGCGACTCGTAATCCGGCAGCTCCTCGATCTGTACCTTTTCTTTCTCGCCGGCGTTCTTTGCCGGCTGGATCAAGTCTTCCATCGTCAGTTCTTTGGCTCGCGGGATGCGGATCACCGCCGTCGGGTGCGGATTGGCGATGGGGTAGGTGACCACACTGATCCTTTCTCTGCCCTGAAGGATTGCATCGGCGATGGGCGTGACCATGTTGGCCTTGCGGTTGGAATGTGCGATGCCTCGATTCAGGATCTCCAGCAACCTTGTAGGGGAGTCGAAGCGGATATCCACTTCCTCCCAGCCTCCTGGACGGAATACCATCACCTCATTGGGCCCATTGACGGCGATATCCTCGATGGTTTCATCCTTCAGCAACGGCTCGATGGCGCCCATTCCCAAAAGATCGGCCATCACCATCTGTACAAACTGATCTTCGTGAATCATGATGCGAGGCTTGCTTTGAGTGAGCGCCTCGCTGTTGTGCTGTATGAGGGCTTCTCTGGCGGTGCGGGCAGCCTTTTCGGTTACGCTTGGCCCCGCGTTGGTCAGCTGTTCCGCCGAGAACTCTTTGGAAAGGGAATCCCGCACGCGGGAGAGGACGACACCATAAGCATCTGGCCCCGCCTCGCCTTTTTGCTCCTGTGCGAGCCTTCCTGCAAAACTGTCTTCAAACTCCATGAGCTATCCCCTTCTAAACAATCCGCCCTTCTTCTTGCGCTTTAGCCTTGCCCCCCAGGCTGCGACAATTGGCGGATAGAACTGTCCGGCTAACTGTGCGAGACCCTGAAGAGTTGCCTCGGTTTCCTTTGGATTGTTCCGTTGGTTTGCGTAGCGCGCCACATAGGATTGCCCTTCGTTGCCCGCTCTTGTTACATTCCCGGTGGCGTCATTGGGGATGATCCCCATGGCAGAAATGCCGGCGTATTTTGCAGCTTCATTCAGGGACACACCCAGGCCATCCTGCCATTTATTGATGACCAACCCAAAACGGTTGATATTGATCCCTTGTTTGGGGATGATGCTCCGGTGGACGGCTTCCTTCACATCGGTCACGCTGGTGAGGTCGGGTTCACAGAGCGCGATTACGAAATCGACCTCCTGGATAATGCCTAGGTGCACACCGACATTGATGGAGCTCCCAATGTCTGCGATGACGAAGTCGTACCGGCGTTTAAGGGTGGGTATAAGCCAGCGCGCAAAGGTCAACCCCGCCTCGCCCACAAGGTTTTCATTGAGAGACTGGTCCATGTTGAATACGCCCGGCAGCACTTTCAGATTTTCGGTTCCGGGAATGGGAACAAGCAAGGTCTGAACCTTTGAAAGGGCATCTGATTCAAGCGAGGGATGACCCTTATGGGTGTGGTAAGTCGAGGCTGCGTTCAGGATGTTCTGTTTGCTGGCCACATTCAGGCGAAACTTGACGTGCCCGCTGTTCATATTTCCATCCACCAGGACGACGTCTCGCCCGCCCAGCGCAGCGAGCGTCGCGGCAAGCTCACAAGCCAATGTTGTCTTGCCGACGCCTCCTTTGGGCGACCATACGGCGATGGCTTGCCTCTGCCATGGGGTACCGCCGGCCGCCGCGGCAGCCGCCTTGATCGCATCGGGGGCTGCTGCACCCCATGCTCCTTTGCCCCAGGCCCTGGCCACCTCATCATATTTAGCGGGAAGCTCATTCTCCATCCTGCTGAAGACCTGCGGCGAGAGGGGTAGGGGGTAAGCGGCGTCCACGCCAACGCCCAGCATTTCTTCCATTTCGCTCGATCCGGCTTGCGCAAGTCCCACCGAAACGAATGGAGTCGCCGATCGCTGTCGAAGGAGCATCAGCTCCTGCAGACTGAATCCCTCTACCTTGGCATCCACCATAACAATCTGAGGTGCGAGCTGTTGCAGGATCTGCGTTGCGTTGTCCAAATCAAAGAGCGGGATGGCCATGCCGATGCGCACTTTTTTTCCGCTTGCCATGTGCATATGCGCCATCAATTCCTGAGAT
>SOIH01000168.1 GCA_004376895.1 Anaerolineales bacterium
CGCTACCTTAAGGCACCTGAAAGGGTGCCTTTTCTCTTCCAAGCCCCCTTGTACAAGAGTAGAACCAAGGACCTGGGGGTTATCAGCCCGTTTCTGAAGCGCTCAAATTAAGCCTCCCGCACGAAACGTAGACCGTCAGGCTTTTCCGAATCATTGAATTCATTTTCTTGGACCCAAAAGGAATAGAGGGAACCCTAACATCTGAGATGACATATTCACATTAACTGGTAGCCAATACGAATTCAGCCTGACTCTCCAAGACCCCGATTACGGGATTCCAACAAAGAACCTCTGGATTCTTGGTTCGAATCCAGAAAGTGCTGGCTTGGATCGAGATATCTCACAGGAATCAATATCATATCCCTGTGTTTTGGAATCCTATGTCAGCTCAGAGTTGCACTCGGTAGTTGAATCTAGGATATTCTACCAAACGTCGAGGAAGTAGAAGATCAGGTAGTTTGGACGGATGAGTTAAGTGGCCAGCACAGCTTCTCACCGTCTTCACGCCGGTGTTGGTCGCTATTGGCTTGTTGATCGGTCAGGAGTATTATCCTTGTAGGCGTAGGCTCACAAGGGGATGCATTGGAAGAGCGTCGTAGGAGGTAGTAACCGTCGCCACAAGAACACTTACTTCACAGGTGTTTTTTGCCTCTCCCGTTTGAGATATTTCAGTAAGCGAGGATCAGCAAATATGAAGATCTTACCTCCGGTGATAGTCAGCTTCGCTGTCACGCGGCAATGTAATCTCAGGTGTATCCATTGCTACTCCCGGTCGGTCGATACACCTCATCCTGACGAACTCACTACTGCCGAGGCGAAACGCGTCATAGGTGAGATCGCAGACACAGGTGCCCGCCTCATCATATTCGACGGCGGTGAGCCTTTAATGCGGGAGGATATTTATGAGCTCATCGCCCATGCCAGGGAGGTTGGTCTCCGCCCACTTATGGGTACCAACGCCACCCTTATAACTCAAGATGTAGCCAAAAAGCTGGTTGAGGCAGGGATAAGGGCTCTGGCTATAAGTCTTGACGGAGCGGAAGCCAAATCTCACGACGAGTTTAGGGGGGTTGAGGGATGTTGGGAGAAGACAATTCAAGGCATTGCGCATGCCCAACAGGCTGGAATTCCCTTCCAGATTGCGCCAACGCTTCGTCACGGAAGGTGGCAGGAGTGGAAAGACATCGCCGATTTGGCCAAGGAAATGGGGGCCATGGCGGTAGAAGTGTTCGATTACATACCAGCCGGGAGGGGCACTGAGAGTCTAGAATTCGTCCTCACGACGGAGGAGCGACAAAGCTTTGTTAGGGACTTCATCGCCCGTCAACTCGCCGATGAAGAGATGGTTTACCGCTGCATCGGCATCCCCCAGTTATGGGTGGAGGTGGAGCGAAGCGTCCCTGAAGAGGATGTTCTAATGCGCTTTGTGAGAACATGTTGCGGGGCCGGGCTTCGTTATTGCTGTGTCATGTACGAGGGGACTGTTTACCCCTGTATGGTCTTGCAAAAGAAAGCAGGGGACATCCGCCACCAGAGCTTCCAAGAGATTTGGTATGAATCGGAGGTCTTCAAGACCTTACGGGATCGTGATCGGTTGGAGGGCAAGTGCAGCCGCTGTGACTGGCGTCATCTCTGCGGCGGGGCACGCTGTAAGGTCTATGAAATGACCGGCTCCCTTACCGCGGAAGACCCAACTTGCTGGCTGGAGGAGGAAGAGTTGGTGCGATGATCGACCGTCTTTCGGAAATCCTCCCAGCCATTGAGGCCGCGGCTGAGAGAAGAGGCTGGCAAACCAAGCCAGGGGAGAGAGCCTTCCTGAAGATAGTGGCTGAAGGAAAAGGTTACATCATTGATGTGAAGGAAAATACAGGCCCCATTTACTGGCCGAACCTGAGAGATTGGACAGGGCGCCTTGGGGAAAAGAGTCAAATCCTGATGACAATGGGCTTTTTTCCCGATAAGACCATCGGCCAACTACTTAATGATCCTGAGCTTGCCAAGCGGATAGCGTTGGTGGGGATGGGGTTGACCACTTTCTTCGAGACGGAGTTCAAGCCCAAGAAATTTGGGCAGGTCGAGACGGCTCCTTTTCTAATGGTTGAGGATATCTTGGCGAAAAGAGATATTCAATTGCTAGAGATCTCCTGTCATTTTTGTGCAGGTAAGCTGCTTGTTTCATGCCAGGTCTGTGGCACCTTGCTCTGTAAGAACCACTTCATTGTTTGTCCCCTTTGTCGGACCTATCACTGCCACCCAGATGTGAAGGATTGTTATTTCAAGCATGAGTGCTAGATGGGGCAGACCCAGGAGGGCGGGATATTGAAGACCATGTCTTGGGACGATGAGCTATGGCGAAAACTGAAGGACGCCATCTCGCCGATGCCTCCCTTCATACGAAAGAAAGCCCTGAAGATGATTATCGAGGCCAGCGAGGATTTTGCTCAAGAGCGAGGGGCAGAGATTGTGGAAGAGGAAGATTTGGTGAGGGCGGCCAGAGAGAAGGTACCGGATCTTGTGCGACAGAGTGTTATGGATGCTCTGGCAGAGCAAGGGATCAGGACAAATGGCCTTATGTAGATCGACCAGCTAGTGACTACTGCATCATGTCTTGAGCGTCCATAGTCGTTGAGAGTAACCCAGCAAGTCTATAATGTGGATTCGTCTCGTCTTGGCTCTTTTTCTACTCCTGCTGGATGTAGTCCTAGCTGCCGCCACAGTGTTTGATGCGGTTGGGAAACCCCTGGTCACATTTCAGACAGGACTGTAGGAGGGTGTTGGTGTCTGGTTTCACTCCGTCGAAATGCAGATAATCGCCCAGCTGAAATTAGTATATCTCAACGAACATTGCATAATGCGACAAGCCACATCATCAAGTATTCTTCAATTATCGGTCCGCGGTTGCACTTCGTAGTTGAATCCAAGAATTACTAGCTCGTCGTTGAACTTAGGAGTTGAATCTGCGATCATAAATAATGATGCCTGTCTTAATTGACTCGGGTTTAGTATTACTCCATTACGGTTGAGTTCATACCGAAGTGCGTATCTTTCCGCCACACTGATGCTGATGGTTTCTACGGTCCATTAAGCGGGTGGGAGAGCACTTCGAGTAAGCAGAGAGGATCCCCGATGAGCATTGGGACCTTCCGTCGATACTCTGCATAGTCCTCCCCGAATTTCTTCAGCAATTCCTTTTCTTCTACCATGAACAGAAAACCGAAAATCCATAACCATTGCGGCACAGCAATGAGGAGGAAGGACCAAATGTGCCCCATCGCAAGGCCTAGGGAGGTCATAAATATACCGATAGAGAGGTGATGGGGATGTCTGAGACAGCGGTAGACATCGGTGGTGACCAATTTGGTGGTACAGCCCCATTCCTCCGACGCTCCCATCCGCTTTAACAACCTGCCCGTTCTTTTCAACAGAAAATGCGATAGTAGCATTCCAGCAACACCGATGACGCGTAGCCATAATGGAAAAGGGTTGACCGGCAAGGTGAGGTATGTGATAACTCCACAAACAACTGTAGTGCCAGCTAAAATGAGCCAAAGGATGAGTCTTATCCGACATACTGACATAGTTAACCTTTCCTTCTTATTCGGTGATCGAGTGAAACACTAGAGGTTTCGACCACTTCGCTTCACGAGGGTTCAGCGATAGGCAAGGTTCTTCCCTATCGGATCCGTACAAACATCATTTAGTCCGGACCGTGATCACTGCATTGGCTTGTTCCAACTTATTCTGTTTAGTCAAGATGAGCGCTTCATCTAATTCTTCAAACGGGAAAAGGGTTACTCCAGGTTGAAGATCCAGGTCATTAACCAACGCTATGAACTCCTTGGCTTCGGTTCGTCTTAGCTGATAAAGTGTCTTGATCGTACGGCCCCATAAACTTGCGCTGTACTGTTCTATGGCGATTGTGGAGGTACTCACCGGTGCCATCACCAAACACCCTCCTGCCTTAACTTGCGAGAGAATGGGCTCCACCAGGTTCCCGGCGGGAGGAAAAAGGATGGCTGCATCCAATTTTGCGGGCATTTCTGTTTTGGAAGCATCTGCAACCCAAACTGCCCCCTCGCGTCTTGCTCTTTCGAGATTTCTTGTAGAACGTGTGCTCACATATGTTTCGATGCTTAAGGATTGTGCGATTTTGAGCACATAGTAGGCTGTGGGTCCAAAACCATACAAGCCTAGAATCTCCCCACTTTCGATCTCTGCGAGTTTAAAGGCGGCGTACCCAGCAATGCCCGGACAAAGCAGGGGAGGAATCTTTCCTGGTTCCAGCCGAACTGTCTCGAGAGATAACGCGAATCCCTCTGGCACAATCATGTATTCAGCGAACCCGCCGTCTGCGTGCCAACCGGTCGCTTGGAAAGCCGGACAGTAATTTTCTCGAGACGAAAGGCAGTATTTGCATTGACCGCAGGCGCTGTGAAGCCAATACGCACCAACTCTTTCGCCGACTTGGAACTGCGTGATTTCTTCACCCACCTGGTCCACGATCCCAACGACCTCATGGCCAAGGATGATTGGGCTTTTCATTAAAGGAAGATCCCCCTCGGCGATGTGGATATCCGTTCGGCAAATGCCCGAATAGGAAACCTTTATTCGAATTTCACGGTCACCTGCACTTGGGTTAGGAAGCTCAACCAAAGAAAGAGATCTTTCCTCGATAGGAGCTTGTTTTGTAAGGATCCAGGCTTTCAAAATTACCTCCTCTCCTATATGAGGTGTGGACCGGCGTAACGCTCCAGGAACTCCTTGCTCAACCCCTTCCGGCATTCTTTAACAGCCAGCGGCAGATGATTTAAGACGTCTTGAGCGCTAAAGCTTTTTTCGCCTTTCGCCGTGGCGACTAGATCACTGGCAAGACCATGGAGGAACACTCCCTGGCGGACAGCCTCTTCAGGGGGTAGCCCGAGGCAGTACATGGCGGCGATCGTGCCGGTCACCCCGTCGCTCAACCCCGCTGTTGCCATTCCCACATTCCCACTCATATTAATGAAAACATGCTGATCCGGATATCCGATGAGGGAGTGTACCCCCTTTAGCACAATGATCGCGTTCAGTGATTTAGCTGCTTCTTGTACGATATCCACTTTACGCTCATCGATTTCCTTCATGGGTTTTGAGGTGATACGAGCCATCTCTTCAAGATAGGGTATGAGAACGGTAGCCCCTTTCCGCTTGCTAAGGATCTCCAGATTTGCACAGAGTGCGGTGATGCCATCCCCGTCGATGAGCAATGGCTTGGTGACCTCTATGGCCAACTCACGGGCTAGTTCCTGGGTTTCCTCTTGGAGCGACAACCCGGGTCCAAGAACAACTATGTCTGTATCCTCGATAAGCTGCAGAAGGGAGTCTAGGTTGGCAATAGCGATACTTCCAGATGCTGACTCTTCCTGTGGGACAAGTATGATTTCGCTGCATCTGTTGGCGATGTAAGTAGAGATGGATTTGGGGATGGCAAGACGTGAATACCCACCCCCGCTATTTAGGAAAGAGAGCGCAGAGAAATAGGGGGCTTCCCAATTACTCGACGTACCACCAATGGTGAGCAGCTTGCTAAAGGAGCCTTTATGCTCCGCGTCATTCTGAGAAGGTAGCCCTATGGGCTGATTGATCTCGACTTTGAGGGAATCAGACTGGTGGAGGGAAGGTGGAAAGGAGATGTGTGAGACGAAGAGCTTTCCACCAAGTTCGTATCCGGGATGAAGCATATTGCCAAGTTTGGGCAGACCGAACGTCACAGTGATGTCGGCTTTTACAGCCACGCCCATGGCTTTCCCAGTATCGCCATGAACGCCAGAGGGAATGTCAATGCTTAGAATAGGTTTGCTGCTCGCGTTGATCAGCTCGATGACCTCCCGATAGTGCCCTTCCACTTCTCGAGAGAGACCGGTGCCAATGATCGCATCGACGATCACATCACAATCTGAGATGATCTCTCCTACGGCTCCAATTTCCTCCAGCTTCCATATCTGAATCGGTAGGCGGGAGATGATCTCGAAGTTGGTCCTCGCCGGTTCTTGATACTTATCGGGATTGGCCAATAGAACCACCTGGACATCACCCCCGTTAGCATGGATTTTTCGGGCAAGCACCATTCCATCTCCACCATTGTTTCCCAACCCACAGAAGATGAGAAAGCGCTTATCCTGGACACCAAATTCTTTTCTCAATGCGTAGTAGACCGCATGTCCGGCGTTTTCCATCAGCAGTTCAGCAGAGATTCCGAACTGCTCGATGGCCGATCGGTCCATGGCTCTCATCTCGGACACCCGGCTGACTTTCATGTCATCCTTCCAGTGGGGCATCGATCTCGAAATTCATAATGGGGATAGTGATTGGACTGACGTCATTTTCAGCGAATAACATCTTATTTGATGTTCCTCAAACTAGCTTGAGGTCGAGAACCGGCGTTCCGTCGATGGCATCCAAGCCGCGAACAGCAAGGATATTGTTGTCCACTTCCAGCAGTTCAACCTCGGTGACCCCAATAGGGTTGGGGCGATTAGGGCTGCGCAGGGCGAATACGCCGCGCTTGGGTCGGGACTTGTCACCGCGGGGGTGTTGGAGCAGTTCGTAGCCTGTGCTTTGGTGGAAGTAAAAAACCACAAGCACTCTGTTCCCCGATTCTAAGAAAGTTAATCCTGGCATAAGGTCGGGGTTGATGATTATGCGTGACGGGGAATCCCGCATTGTGTTAGGGCTTACAGGTTCTTCAAATTCGTTCTCGACGCGACCGATAGCCCGGAATGAAATCGCATCGTCGCTCTTCGTCTCAATAGCGGGACAGGCGTTGGAAAGCGTGACCGACATGACCAAGTCTCCTCCTTCCTGGGCGTTTTTTTCAAAGGCTAGTTGGAGGGTTTTGAAGATGTCCACGATATCGCCTGAGATCAAGGTGCTCATTGGTCCTGGGTTCACATCCAGGCCCTGCCGACGGAATATGACTAGTGCGCTATCGATCGCTGGCGACAGGGATTCCTGTTTGAGTGGATACAGGCTGACTTGAGCGGTTAGGTTAAGAGGCTGCTTTAGCTGGGGAATAGCGCAAAGGAAACGCAAGCTTTTGGGACCGGTATTCGTGAATTGATGCTCTTCATATGGCATCACGAGCGCCGTGTCCCCCGCTCGAAAGTCATGCTCCTGCGATTCGCCACGCAAGATTGCCTGACCACTCAAGATGTAGATCTCGTGTTCGTGCGCATGTTGGTGATAAGGAGTTGAGGCACCTGGCTCTACCTCAAATAGGCGCAGGGAGAAAGTGGGTCCGTCATCGGTTGCAATCCAGAGCCAGCGCACAGTGACGCCAGGAATCCCTTCTACTTGTTCTACATTGACATCCAGCGCGGATTTCATCTCCATAGGTTTCTTCCTCCTGACTCCTTAACCGTCCTTGGGTGCGGATGGCTCTGACTTTGTCTCCGATACCCATCGTACAGCCATGCCGATAAATCCTCCCCAGGGCAATGGCAAGGAGCCTTGGCAGAATGGCCATAAGGTCGTTCTCCATATGATCCCATGGGTATCACCATAAGCTTCCCGCACCAAGGTGACCAGCTCGTGTGGTGTGAAGAAGCGTGCCGTTCCCCAGATTGGACCACCCTGCTGGCGATACTTCCAACCGACCCAGCTGCTACGGTTGATTGTGCCGAGAAGGAGACCGATGCGGCTGACACGCCTGGCTTCGATCAGGGCTTGCAGAGGGTCCTGAAGGAACTCCAATGTGGTGATCAGGGCGACAAGATCAAACGCCCCGGCTACGTAGGGCAGCTGTTGTGCATCCCCGTGAACGAGATCGATCCTTTTTAGATGGATCGCCTCGGACAGCATGGCAGAGGCTCGGTCCAAACCTTTTGCATTAAGGCCGAGGTTGCTGAACCAGCGAGTGAAGTGTCCCGTACCGCAGCCCACATCAAGGATTGTTTGTGTCGTCGGTAACGTTGCCAGCAGCTGTTTGAGCAAGGACTTTTCGAGGCGATCGGCTCGAAGACCGACGGTCGAATACCAGGCCTCGTAACCTGCAGCGATTGAGGTGTCATCAAAAGGATTGGTGGTGTGTCTGTTCATCGGTAGATCGTGGTTTCAAAGCGATGACGGGGCGTTCTACCACCGGTGGCGGCAGGTATAAACCCTCACAACTTAGGAGAGTGGATAGCGGTTCCCTGTCCATAAAGTAAAAAGACAAAACTCGAGATTGCTGGAGCTATTCTAATCCAACCGGTGATGTCGATCTTGATCATGGTTACCATGCAGACGAATCCGCTTTCCGCGAGAGCAAGACCGAAGGTGATGATTGGTATGCTCCCGCCATTAGTTGTTTTCTCAACGTCTTCGTTCGCTTTGCAACGCGCTCGACCATACCATCGCTCTGGAGCGGATCATATCGTTACTGTTTCGTTCCATGTGATTCCACACCAACGAATTGGAGCACCCTGTCCGTGATCCGCTCGAAGTCTTCATTATGGTAGTCTTCGATTTTTCCTTGGTCGCACATCACAGCCAGTTGTGGGTCTAGGGGTAGGGTGCCTAGCATGGGCACCTCGGACTGAAGGGTCGTCTTCTGGGAGCGACTTGGTCCGAAGATCTCGATGTGGTGACCACATTGCGGGCAGGTGAAATAGCTCATATTTTCCAGCAAACCAATAAGGGGTACACCCAGACGTTTAGCCATATTCGCTGCCTTGCGAACCACCATGCCAGCGAGGTCTTGGGGTGAGGTGACGAGCAACATCCCGTGAACGGGTAGTGACTGCATGACCGTTAGTGCAGCATCCGAGGTTCCCGGAGGAAGATCCACGATGAGGAAGTCTAGGTCGCCCCAGGCGATGTCGTTCCAAAATTGCTGGATGGCCCGTCCAATGAGAGGTCCACGCCAGACAACGGGCTGATTCTCATCGGATAGCAGCAAGTTGATGGAGATCAGCTTGATGCCCGTCGCTGTTTCGGGAGGTTGTATTCCTGCCTCTCCGCCGAAAGGGGGTGTATGGGTTCCGAACAAGTGAGGGATGCTGGGTCCGGTTATATCGGCGTCTAGAATGCCAACCTTAGTACCGCGACGACGGATCGCACAAGCCAACAAGGCTGCAACGGAGGATTTCCCCACACCGCCCTTACCGCTCATGACGGCGATCACATTCCGGACTTCACGGCTAGCAGGGCTGATGGGCTCTTGGCCCTGGGCGCGCGCTGTGAAATCCGATCGTTCTTCCGGTGTCATTTGCCTGACTTCCACCTTGGTCTTCATCCCGTGGCACGCTTCGTTTGTAATCTTTTCCACCCTCTGAGATAGTTCCGCAGTCTCTGGAACTTCGCGAAAGGGGAAGGCTAGCGTCACTGTAACAAGCTGATCTTCAACGCGTATTTCTGGGACCATTCCCAAGTCCACGATGTTCTGGTCTTTGATCTCACGGTGTTTAATTTGTGAGAGCGCTCGGACAACTGTGGATTTTAGTTCTTGGGTCTTGCTCGATTGGTTCATTAGTTTTCCTTCTGATTCGTTTGCTCCTGCCCCGATCTCGTATTTCGATCAACATGTGAGGGTCGGCTGGAAGGGCGAATTATTTCCTCTCGTTCTGTTCCCCAATCGTCTTTCCTCCGTACCATAGCACTGGAGACGGCGAGCGTCAACAATAATGTTACATCTGTCCTTTATTTGATGACATATAACTTATAATGGTACAAAATAACGCTTATTATGGTATAGTGGATCCGTGAAGCACACAGGATTGGAGGGTTAGTGCGGATGGACAGATTGGAGCATCCCAATGTGGGCGCGCGAATTCGTGAAATCCGTGAGGCACAGGGTTACTCCTTACGAGCGCTAGCTGATCGCAGCGGTCTTTCTCTCAACGCCATCAGTCGTGTCGAGCGCGGTGAAAGCTCGCCCACCGTATCTACATTGCAGCGTTTAGCTACAGCGCTCTCTGTTCCCATCAGCGAGTTCTTCGTGTCGGTGAAGGAGTATGGCACCCTTCTGGTTCGTAAGAATCAACGCTTACGGACTGGAGGGGAGGGCATGCTCATCGAAAGCTTGGGAAGTGGACTGCTCGGGCAGATGATGGAACCCTTTCTCATGACCCTATTGCCAGGTGCGATTGGCGGGGAGGAACCCATCTCGCACGCGGGTGAAGAATTTTGCTATTGTGTGGAGGGTGAGGTCGAATATCTCGTTGATGAGGAGTGGCACCGTCTGGAAGCAGGCGACAGTCTGCTTTTCCAGTCACCCCAACCTCATATGTGCCGCAATACAAGTTTGAACGAAGCGATTGTGCTGCTCATCGTCCTGGCTGCAGAGGAATACGTCCGTGTTGCGCAGCACCAGCATTTATTACCTGATGGTCCATGAATCAAAGGCCCAATTGAAAAGATCGAGTTTTAACGGGTCATTCAAGCCTGTATGGACTCCGGAGGTTGGCGTAGGTTGGGAAATGGGAGACTCGGTGTCGGTGGAATTTGATTCGTCGTGGGTTGTAGGCTTATGGGGATCAAGACAGGATTATTAGAAGTGCGATATTCATGTACTGAGCCCTGGATGTAGGAAAACGAGGGGAGAGCGGCCCTAGACATGAATTGAGCTGGTTTCTCCGAGTATTTAAATTCCTCTGAGATTGTCGGATCGTATCAAATCAAATCTCGGTGTAGAAGACACAAGATTCGACACGATTCAGTCTGTGAAAAAACGGTTTGAAGAAGGGAATGAGCAATGACTGCAATGGGCCAGCCAACATTTGAGTACAGCTGTCTAATCTGTTGTGGGATGTTGCACCCCGAGATGGCTCATCTAATGGAGACCGGTTTCTTGAATCCCCACCAGATCTTTTTCACCCCACCAGGTCTACATGCTCTGCCGAATAGGCTGGAGAAGTATCTAGTTAAAAGACTGACTCGGGTTCGAGAATCATGCCCCGATCATAGGGTCATTGTTGTGTATGGGAAAAAGTGCTATGTGAACACCAATGAACCTCTCAAGCGGGTTGATGCAATTCTTCATGAAGTAAGTCAAGATATCGTCAGGGTACAAGGAGAGTACGGATACGATATGTTGGCAAGCTTGGAGGATCGACAAGGGATCAGTGGGGGAAGGCAGGATAAGATCTTGTGGTTTACACCGGGTGGGCTAGCTTCTGCTTATTGCCTTGCAGGTACTCTCCGAAAAGGTTGCTCCTATAAAAGATGATTAGACCTTTAAACAGCCTGCGTCTGTAACTGTTTGGAAATAGGCGCACCTTAAGAAGTAGACGCGTTTTAACAAAAAACCCAAGCGATTAGGACTCCTCAAGGTCTTCGGTTCTATTGGGGGGCGATGATCATAGGCTTGGATTGTGAGAGAACCTCGGTGGGGAGTAGGTTGGATCTGCTCCAAGACGAGGACGATGTGAGGGGGCAGCAAGACAAACGGAAGGCGTTCATGTCCTCGTCCGGCGTTAGAGGTTAAGGGTAGTCAGCAATCAACTCCAGAACGGATGTTGCCTGGAATGCGGGGCGAAGGTAGGCGGGGTAGGGATGTCGGACCAGCCGTGAGGAGATCGAGCGGAAAGGTTTATGGTGGAGGAATTTGAAAAGAAGATCGCAGAATCAGTACACAGGATAATGGAGAGTCTTCCACCGGAGGTAACCCTGGTGGCGGCTGTTAAAGGCCGGTCCGTGGCCGAGGTCCGGGCGGCGATCGAAGCCGGTGTAACCCATGTGGGGCACAACTACATACAGGAAGCGGAACTGATGGTCGATTTGATGCGGGATAGCGCCAAATGGCACATGATCGGGCACCTACAGCGCAACAAGGCCAAGAAGGCCGTGCGGCTCTTCGATAAGGTCGAAACGGTGGATTCGTGGCATCTGGCGAGGGAACTCGACAAACGATGCGCCCGCATGGCAAAAACCATGCCGGTGCTCATCGAGGTCAACAGCGGTAGAGAGGCGAGCAAGACCGGTGTGATGCCCGAGGACGTGGAGGGTTTGGTATGGCATATGCGCGAGCTGGAGCACCTGCGTGTGCAGGGTTTGATGACTATGGGTCCACGTTTCGGCGACCCGGAACACGCCCGCCCCTTCTTCCAGGAGACACGGAAGGCCTTCGATCGCCTGGCGCGCATGGATCTCCCCCATGTGAGCATGCACTATCTCTCCATGGGAATGACCAACAGCTATCGTGTGGCCATCGAGGAAGGGGCCAACGTGGTGCGAATCGGCACGAAGATCTTCGGGCAGAGAGGGAGTGAAGGGTGAAGCGCGATGGGGCGCGATGGGGCGCGATTCCGCCATGTGGTCTCCCCCCGGTTTTTCGGAAAGCATAAAGCAAAACGACAGCATGGGATCACTCCAAGTCTCGAGATCAGAGTTGCTCTGTTCATAGGGCGACCATGTGGAACGTCTACGGATCATTAGGAAACATGCCACCTGCTAAAACTCAAGAAGGGAGATTTGTTTAACATGGCTAATGAAGGTCGAAAGGTATTGCGAGGGACGCGAATCGGGATCGTGGGCAAGGGCGGCTCCGGGAAGAGTACTTTCACGGTCCTGATGGCGCGAGAACTCCGAACACGAGGGTATGATGTCTGCATTCTGGATGCGGATTCTACCAATGTGGGTCTGCATGAAGCGCTGGACATCGAAAAACCACCCACCTCCATGATCGATTACTATGGTGGCATGGTCTTCAGCGGCGGGCGCGTGACCTGCCCGGTAGACGACCCTACTCCTTTGCCAGATGCCGAGTTGAGGTTGACCGACCTGGACAGTGACTTCTACGCCATCAATCCCCAGGGGATCGTGCTGCTGACGGCAGGTAAAATCGGAGACCTGGGGCCCGGAGCGGGTTGCGACGGCCCCATCAACAAAATCGCCAGGGATCTTCGCGTCGAGGCCGATGACTCCTCCTCCGTGACCCTGGTGGACTTCAAGGCAGGCTTTGAAGATTCAGCTAGGGGCGCCGTGACTAGCCTCGACTGGATCGTAGTGATCGTGGATCCGACCAAGGCGGCGATTCGGATGGCGATCCACATGAAGCAAATGGTTGAGCAAATCAAAGCTGGTATACCCCCGGCGACGAAACATCTCGAAAACCCCGAATTAGTGGCCTTCGCGGAGAAGATCTTCGGGGAATCTAAGATCGAAGACGTACTCGTTGTCTTGAACAAGATCAAGGACGAGAATATGGAGCGATATCTGCGAGAAGAGCTGTCGAAAGCGGACATCGAGCCTATCGGTGCCCTTCAGGAGGACCCTGCCATTACGCTGAATTGGTTGGAGGGTTCGCAGCTAGAAGGCTTGGGGGTTCATGGAAACATGCAGGATATTATTGGAACGCTTGAAGAGTTCGCAAGGGAACAGTCTCCAGCTTAGTGAATCCGTAACCGCGGAAGTGATCAAGGATGTGTTAAGCACGAGTTGTCCTTAGCGGGTTGGATAGGGAGGAGGTCATACTGGTCGATCTGGTCCACATGAAGATCTAGGACGGCGGAGCGTGACTCTCGCGACTGATCGAGGAGCCTGTTTCGGTGCGGACCACTGTCAAGGAGGCCGATTTCCTGGAGTATACCGCCACATTGATCCCTGAGGAGGGAGGAGACTGATGGATGGGCAATGTGGAAGATCTCAAAAAGCTGTGCGTGCTCCTGCCGTGTTGGCGAGAGGATTCTCGCTATGTGCTGAGGAGCTGACCCAACGAGGTTTGACCACCGTCATCTTCTTCCAGATAGTGGAATTGAACACGAAATTCAAAGATCTACATGGTTCTATTCTGAACGGTAGCTTCGATTTAGCCAAGCAGCGAGAGTAAGGAGGCAATCCTATATCGATGCTTGGAAAAGGGAATTCCTAGAGAAGGGTATTACCGCACGGGTTCGTGTCGAGCATCCTGTGGTCGCGACCGCATTATTGGATTTAGGGATACTGAGGAATCATGAGGTTACTCGTGACGGAAAGGTTGCGATAACCCTGGTGTTGCCTTTCTTGGATATCCCGGACAATATCCGTTATCACTTCGTGAACAGCTTGGTTGCCGCCGCGCAGACTGCAGGTGGAGAGCTAACTGAAGTGAATCTGGCCATTATGAACGAAGAAGAGCGCCAGAATTTATTAATAAAAGAACAGCAAAATTGGAGAGGATAAGTGGTGAGAGTATTACACACACAACATGATTGGTTTGATCGACAGCTGCCCGATGGTTTGCCCGTCCCCAGTTCTACGTTGCTGAGCGGACCTGGCGGTTCGGGTAAGCCTCTTGTTGGAAACGTGATTGCGGCCGCCTGGCTGAAGCAAGGTGGCAGTGTGATCTTCATGTCCTTGCAGTATCCTGACCACAGCTTTATCAAAGCTAGTCTGAGCAAGGTCGCCCATCTAGATCTGGATGATTACAAGGATAGGGTCGTTTTCATCGAGCTGGATGCGACGATAGACGGTATGACCGAGTCGGAGGACAATCGATTCAGGGCCAATGTCGTCAAACCTGAAGTTTGGGACAGCGCCATTGAACAGGCTAGTGGTATGTTGCCGGAGGATGGGCCTGGCATCTTGATCTTTTGCTCAGCGCTAAACCTGTTGCTCTTCTCGCCAACCTATGGCGCAGGGATTTTGGAGAAGATGAAGGAGGCTGCTCAAGGCGCACAAAAGTTCACCTATCCCTTCTCGGCAAGCACAACCGCCAAGGCAGAGGAAATCGCCGAACTGGAGTCCGTGGTGGACAATCTGATTATGACTCGCAGCGCCAAATCACCCTTCCGACTCTACATGCAAGTGGTCCGGAGCAAAGGAAACGCTCACATCTCAGATGAAATCGAGGTCCCATTTTCTGCGGAGCTGTTAACCGATGTGAAAGAGATCGCCGATCACAGCCGCAAAAAAGTCATCCCGCTTGTCTCGAAATTATGAGCTTCAGGGTTGATCTGAGGGAGAAAAAAAATGTGCCAAGTCGCAGTGTATCTGGATGACGAGAAGATCATGGATAGTGTGATGTTGGTCGAGCCAACCTCCGAGGGGGTGCGATTGACGAAGCTGTTTGAAGAACCCAGGTTGGTCCCTGCCTCGATACGGCAGATCGATTTGATGAAAAATAGGCTCATTCTTGAGACGATGACAAGGGAAGAGAAGAAATGAACGAAACGGATAAGCTAAGAGTGTTGATCCCACATTGGGTTGAACACAATAACGAGCATGCTCAGGAATTTCGTGATTGGGCCGCACAGGCTGGCGAAATCGCTCAAGATATCCTGGATGCGGCTGAGGCTATGAGTCGGGTAAACACGCATTTATTGTCTGCTCTGGAAAAGTTGGGCGGTTCGATACCGCATGGGCATGGTTGAGGAAGTACCCGGGAAGGCTACCTGAAGGCTTTTACAATCTCGGGATGACCCCTTCCATCCCTGAAAAATCAGATGGGAGGGCGTCATCTTGAAGAATGGTAATAACTGCTACCCGTTGACGGCATACATCGTCGCTGAAAGGCTCTTTAGAATGCGGCAAAGTCCATTGCAACTATGGGAACTGCTGTTTTTGGCTCGCAACCCGAACAAGGAGTGGCGATGAAGGGTGTGATTCTTGCTGCCGGAACCGGCACACGGTTGAAACCATTGACACGAGAGCTTCCCAAACCACTCGTGT
>SOIH01000016.1 GCA_004376895.1 Anaerolineales bacterium
GTCAAGCTGAAAGTGAATACACCTCCGGATTGACACAATTAGGAAGGTCTTCGCCCTTAAGCCCGGCGATCAAATTCTCTGCGGCCATTGTCGCCATCTTGGTGCGCGCGTACTTGCTCGCACTGGCGATATGTGGGGTAATGATGATGTTCTTGAGTTCCAACAACGGGTCATCTGGGAGAATGGGCTCAGATTCAGTTACGTCGAGTGCAGCATAAGCGATCTTGCCCTTGTGAAGCGCTGAATGAAGCGCAATCGGATCCACGATAGGTCCGCGCGCGGTGTTTATCAGGATACCTGAGGACTTCATCAAATCAAATTGCTTCTCTCCGAAAAGGTGATGCGTGTCATCCGACAATACAGTGTGTATGCTGACGAAGTCGGACTCTTGCAACAAGTTGTCAAATGATGCGAACTCAACGCCCATCGTTTCCTCGATATCATGGTGTCTTTGGATGTCATGGTAGATGATTCGCATTTGGAAACCCTGTGCACGCTGTACAACAGCTTGACCGATACGCCCCAAACCTACGATCCCCAACGTAGCGCCAGCGACATCGGGTCCCATCAGCAAAGTCGGCCCCCAGGTTCTCCAGTGGCCATCTCGGGTAAACTTATCGGCTTCCACCACACGTCGAGCGGCAGCCATAAGCAAGGCCCAGGCGAAATCTGCCGTTGCGTCCGTTAAGACCCCGGGTGTGTTTCCAATAGGAATTCCGCGTTCAGTCGCTGCTGGGACATAGATATTGTCGTAGCCAACGGCCATCTGGCTGATCACTTTAAGTGATTCGCCCGCGGCACCGATAAGATCGCGATCGATTCTATCGGTCAGCAAGCAAAGCAGTCCATCCACGCTGGCGATCTTCTCTACTAAAACATCATAAGGCGGCGGCAGCTCCCCTTGCCACACCTCGGCATCCGTCGCGCTGCGAACCATCTCCAACCCCTCTTCGGGGATGATTCGAGTCACAAATACTCGTGGTTTGGACATAACGTGCCCCTTATATGTATTCTTTAGAGCGATAGTCGGCGAACGTCTAAGTACCACTTTCAGAAGAGAATATATCAATCTGAACACTGCCAAGCCCCCCACACAGTCGGACTTGGCAGTCGCTCAGACTTCGTCTAGGTTGATGTTAACCGACGGTGATGGTCTTCTCCAGAATGTGAATGTCCCTATTCTTGATCTCCTCCAGGAAGCGTGTAAACACATCACCTTCAAAACAATCTTCCGGAGGCACGATGCCCTTCGCTGTGATCAAGCCGCGCCCGATGAACGCCGCACCGATCGCCGCCGAAAAGCCTGTGACACGCGCCATCGACGAAATGCCATTCTCGGTATCGGCTTCATCCCACATATAGCTGTGAATCTCAGTTGCCTTGCCATCCTTGATGCCAGCAACTGTGTTCCACATAACGCAGACGTCGGTATCCCCTTCCAACGGTTGGAGGCGAGGTCCAATCAAGGCTAGTAAGAATTCCCGCGGGACAATCGCGGTACCTGCGACATCCACAGGTTCAAGGTCCAGCAGGCCGCACTCCTTGAGTGTCTGAATACCCTCCCAATGCCCGGGCCATCTCACGGTCTTCTCTGTAAATTCCTTGAGCTCCGGACGAGAGTAGATGAAACTGGGCATGCCGGGCGTGACAGCGCATTCCAGCGCTTCGTCGACACCAAACTGTTGAAATTGGAAGCGCTCTAGCTCGCTAGCTGCATCCACCTCCACTACCTCGCCATCTTTGATCACATTCAACTTCACCATGTACTCTCGCAATACATGGTCAAACGCCCAGGTGATCATGTAGCGCAGGGGGTGTCGGGCGGAGGCTTCTTTCGAAGGGATGCCACCGACACGGGCGACGACTTCCTCCGCTTTATCCAGTTTGCGAATTGCCTCCCCCACCATTATGTTGCTGATCCCAGGCGCGAACCCGATTCCATCCAAGAATGTGACCCCGTTCTGGATCGCCGTCTCGTGCAGGAAGTCGCCGTATTCATTCAGCGTCATCCCTTCGGGCAATTCCAATCCCTCGATTTCGTAAGCATCGGGCCTGCGATGGTACTCCTCGAGCATGTCGACGAAGTGCAGCCCGTGTCTAACAGCCGTATCGACCACCTTGTAGCTTGTTTTTCGATCCGGCAGGGTACTGACCCCCACATCGTACTGAGCCATCAAATCTACAGTGGCATCAATGTCCTGAATATCGAGTGGATGGATTTTCACCTTCGGATCTCCGATCCAATCGCGAGTGCGCGCCAATGTCTCCTCCCGGCGCCCAACGAGCCCAACGGTCTCAACGTCATCCTGTTGGACGAGATCCCACGCTACGGCCGCTCCCATTTTTCCAGAACCGCCAAAAACCAAAACGTTCATAGAATTCCCTCCTTTTGCATATCCGTCTGCAACACCTTGAATGCGCAGCATTGATTGTGAGAAACATCACGAATTTACCTCACAACGCTTTCTTTTGCCACTCCGTATACGTTCTTAGGGAGGTTATCGTTTGCATCACACTGAAGAATCTCTTTGAGCGATTCACCAGCTACATTGGCGGCTCAACAGGCGATTTCCAATCCTTCGTCCAGTATGGCACGGGTCACAAACACACGCGGAGTAGACATGAGATACATCTCTAGTGTCATCTAACTGTGCTGCATAGATGGATGAGCATCCTTTGTACTTTGGAAGAGCCCAATTCAAGCAGAACGTTGCGAGGCGGGTAGGAATCCTCATAAGCGAGGTGGGCGTTAAATGCCATGAAAAATGAAACCTTCTCAAGGCATGTACTGCAATGTGATCTCGGTGATCTCGGGGCGGCAATTGAAGCGCGCCGGTGGACCGATGACCCCAATCCCGCGCGTTGTG
The DNA here is from genome assembly GCA_004376895.1 of Anaerolineales bacterium. Classification (GTDB taxonomy): domain Bacteria; phylum Chloroflexota; class Anaerolineae; order Anaerolineales; family E44-bin32; genus E44-bin32. Next base: position 2,868 of record SOIH01000016.1, read on the forward strand.
TAGAGCCACATGCCTTCGATCTCAACTAATCCATCATCGTACTTACGCCCATATTCTGGCCGGAATGGTCCACCGAGGCCGGGTATCCGTACCTGACCCCCATGCGTGTGGCCAGATAACTGCAGGCGAACCCTCCCGTCCCGGGCGTAGTGATCCGCGAAGTCCGGCTCATGCAGCATCATAATCACAGGCGAACCCTGGGGCGAACCTTCCAGCGCGAGCGAGAGATCCGGTTCGCCGCTCCAGCCATCGTCTAACCCGGCGAGGATCAGATTGTCGCCCCCAAGACGCAAGGGCACACTCTCGTTAACCAGGACACGGATTCCGACCGCCTCCAGTCCGGAGCGCACAATAGCAGCGTCCGTCCAGAGATCGTGATTGCCCAGCACAGCGAACACCCCATAAGTGGATTCAAGCTCGGCGAGGACAGGCGCTAATTCGTAGATCGAGTCGGCACCTTCGAATACATAATCCCCGAGCAGGCAGACGACGTCGGGCGCCAATTCATTTGCGGTTGAGATGGCGCGCTCGATGAAGTCGATCTGCGTATAAGGATGCAGGTGAAAGTCGCTCATGCAGACAATCTTGAAGCCATCGAACGCCTCAGGCAGACCGTAGATGGGCACATCGATGCGCTCGATCGAGAGCCAGCGCGGTTCGACATAGAAGACATATCCGTATCCGGCTAAGCCCGAAATCCCCAAGCCGAGTGTTGTGGCGCCAACCGCCTTCAGAAAACCGCGCCGGGTGATTTTTATTGAGCCGCGCATTCTACCCTCTTGCAAGTTTCGCGAAATCGAATCCGCTCGATGATGTCTTTTATTACAAACGTAGAGCGGGTCTTCGGACTCCAGCCCCTTCGTTAATTAGACATTCAAATGTTCGATAAGTCCACCTATTACCACCTACTAGATCTGCTTGCGAGCTGTACCAGAGCTTTAGTGTTCCAGAATTCTCACCGGGAACGTCTGCCTTCATAGGGCAATCCCACACGGAAATGGGGCTGCCCTTTTGGGACAGCCCCGTGCATTGCCAAGTTTGTGTCCTGGGTGATAGAAATTTTAACCTATTACTCCACGACCATGCCAACCGCTTCCGTCCTAGCTTGTAGTTTACGATGCAGCCACATAAACATGCTTACCGCCATCATGCCAACGAATCCAGCCGCCCACCACAGGGCGCGCGGATCGGCATTATCCAATATCAACCCCGCCAGCAACGGACCGACTGCGAATGGGATACTGAAAGAGAAACCGGCGATGGCCATATAGCGCCCGCGCATGTCCTCTGGGGCGAAATATGCCACTAGCGCCTGCCCCACCGGTGCCACCAGCATCTCCCCGATGGTAATAATCACCATGGCCAACAGGAACAAAGCGTAGGTCGACACGAAGCCGTACATAGCGAAGCCAACCGCGTAGAGGGCTGACCCAAAAGCCATCATCATCATTGGCGGCAGCTTTTCAATCCGCCGCGTGATGGGGAATTGGAAGAACACCACCATGGCCGCGTTCATGCTCAGGATCAAACCGTAGCGTGACTCAGCTACGCCTTGTATATCGCGCAGGTATACCCCCAGTGTTGTACTCATATTCATATAAACAAAACCCATCAGTACGCTGGCGCTGATGAAGAGTATAAAGAGCCTGTCGCGCAGCACCCGGGAGTAACCTTTGAAGGTACCGCCAATGCTCTCCTGCGGCTCGCCGGGTTGTGCTTCGGGTTTAGTCTCCGGCATCGCCCGCCAAACGATGAAGGCGCTGACCAGGCTGATCACCGCGTCGGCGATAAACAGCAGTAGATAGGACCGCGAGGCCATAAAACCCCCGATAGCTGGTCCAAGGGTCGCTGAAATATTGAAAACCACGCGGATGATGCCGTACCCTTGCGCCCGCTTCTTCTCCGGGAGCAGGTCGGCGACCATCGCCTTACGAGCTGGACCACCGGTTTCGGTGAAAAGTCCCACCACCAGCGCCAGGACGAAGAAGGCCGAGAGGGAATTTACAAGACCCATAAGCACCATGCTGATCGAGGTTGAGACCAGACTGAAGATGAGCATGCCCTTGCGACCCATGCGGTCACTCAGCGCACCGCCCAAAAAGGCGCCCGCGAAGCTCGAAATCGAAAAGACAGCGAAGAGCAGACCCACTTCAGTCATGCCTACACCGAATTTACTGGTGATGTAAAGGGCGAAGAAGGGGAAGAGCAGCGCCCCACCGAGGTGGTCGATGA
>SOIH01000221.1 GCA_004376895.1 Anaerolineales bacterium
GTGATATAGCTTATAGGAAGAGACAATGTAGGGATTCCTCATCGTTAAGTTTGCACTGAGTCCCACAGTATGGATCGGACTGCGTCGTGAGCCATGCCCTGCTTGTCCTTAGCCTAGCGAATGGAGCTTGTCGAAGGAATAAACTCCGCTGAAGTGTGCCAAGGAATGATATGAAAGCCGAGTGTGGGCGTGTATTCAGCAATGACAACCTTTGGCGTGCGTCGTCGAATACTCTCCTGTGGCCACTCGATCGAACATGGATGCCAATCTTCTTTGGTGTAAGGTGTGCAATTCGCAGATCGATCATTGGATCTTGCTACTCCAAGATTCGGGTGAATCTAAGGTTATGAATAGTGCACATACAAGATCGTTTTTATTTTTCTCCATACAATTCTTCCGCAAACAGCGCAGCTCCAAATGCTCCCACCTCTTGAGGGTGGGGGGCAATCTCTACCTCAATTCCTGCACGCGAACTTAAAAGTTCCGCCACGATGTCATTAAAAGCGATGACTCCCCCGGTTATAATCACTCGATCGGTCAGCGTGTCCATCTCAACAATCCGCTTGGTGACCGAGTCAAATAATCCCCTAACGATATCGTCCATCTTCTCGCCTAATCTGATGCGATCCAAGATCTCAGTGGCGGTGAAGACTGTGCAATAACTCCCGATCTTCGCGGTATTGCTTGCTCCCCGAGCCAGACCGTTAAGCTCGCTAATAGGTATATCTAATTTGCGGGCAATCTCTTCCAAGAAAGCTCCGGTACCGGCAGCGCATTTACGGTTCATCTTAAAACCAGTGCGTTTACCTTTTGCATCCAATTTGATAATCTTACTGTCTTGGCCGCCGATATCCACGATCGTGATCGCTTCAGGGAAGTAGTGATAGCATCCTCGCCCATGGCAACTGATTTCGGTTCGTGTGTGTTGGACAAAGGGAATGTTCTTCCGACCGTAGCCTGTCGCTACGGTGGCATTGACTGCGCCCGTGGTGATACCTGCCTGTGCGACTGCTTTATCGAAGGCCTCCCTCGCCGCGGAGGTTAGATTTGTACCTGAGCGATGTATAAAACACCCGAGCACTTGTTTTTTAGCATCGATGACCACTGCTTTCGTCGTCGTCGTTCCTACGTCAATACCAGCAAACATTTTCTTCCCCGTCATTTGATTTTGATCAGATGGTCGGCTTATCTCTGTTCAGAATGGCTTTCCGGAGCACCTGACTCCATCTCCAAGCCTTTGATAAGTGCCGCGATGGCTAAGTTATAAGGTGTCTCAATTCCATGAGCTCGACCCCATTCAACAACCTTACAACTGATCCAATCGATTTCGGTCGGGATTTGACGAATAATATCCTGGTGCATGGATGTTCTATGGTAACCCGCGTTCTTCAGATAATGGATACCGTGATCTAAGAAGCCCTCATCGAATCTTATACCGGCCGCTTCTGCCACTGCGATTCCCTCTCGCAGGAGTTCTTCTACCAGCTCCTCAGTGAATTCAAGATCCATCATATCTCTCATCGGTTTACGGGTTAAAGCACAGACCGGATTGAGGGCAGAGTTAAGTACGACCTTCTCCCACTCATACTTCTTAATATTGGTTGTGAAATGTGTCTCAAGGCCGGAGTCCGTCAACATCTTCGCCAATTGCTGGGCAAGTGCTACGCTTTTTTCCGTCATAGCGCCAATATAGTTGGGAGGATTGAAGAAAGACATGTTTATCTTCCCATCTCCCATTTGACTGCCACCATAATTGATCACAATGCGTAGAACATTGTCTAAGCCAAAGGTTTCACCTAAAAACTCCTCGTTGTCGAGGCCATTCTGACAACAAATGAACCGCATACCTGGTTGGGCTATTTTTGTGATCTCCTGAATAAGTTCGGGTAGGATGGATGCTTTGGTGGAAATGATGATCGTGTTTACTTCGGGGAAATTTGAAAGTTCGGAAACTGTGTAGGCGACTCGCTCGCATTGAGCGGTCATCTTTGAGACACCCGTTAAGGATAAACCCTGTTCCTTGATTGCATTTAGATGAGGCGTCTGGACATCGCACGACACGACATAGTGCCCAGCGTGAGCTAGATGAGCGGCCAGGATCCCGCCGACTGGACCTACCCCGACAATGGCAAATTTGGGTTCGCTTGTCATACGTTTGGCCTCCTCAACTCTCACTTCCTAATTGAATGCCGCCATATCAAGGCAGCTATCAGTTAATGCTCCAATTCACCAGTGTGACGTTGACGCAAAGCCCGGTGAAGGATCTTCCCTGACCCTGTCCTTGGCATCTCTTCTTGGGATATCAGACGGACTTCTTTGGGGCGCTTATATCCGGCGATCTTATCACTGCAGAAAGATATGATTTCCTTCTCTCTGGGTGGGGTGTTGGGATCTTTTGGAATGATGAATGCCGTAACCGCCTCGCCCCACTTTTCATCGGGCAAACCGATGATCGCGACATCAAGGACATCTGGATGGGAACCGATCAGCTTCTCTACCTCGCTGGGATAGACGTGCTCGCCACCGGTAATGATCAGGTTATCCTTGCGATCTACGATCTCAAAAAAACCGTCCTCATCGCGCCTGGCCATATCACCGGCGCTGAACCATCCGCCATAAAACGATGCCGTGGTTTTCTCCGGCATCTTGTAATACTCATCAAAGAGCATAGGACCTCGAGAGTATAGTTCGCCAATCTCACCTACACCCACTTCATTGCCATTCTCGTCCATAATTTTGACAATATCTGTTCCTAAGGACTCGAAGCCAATCGACCCCAGCTTTCTGAGTTGATCCTCAGGCTTGAGTACTGTAACAATCCCTGCCTCGGTCGAGCCATACGCCTCGTAGAGCTCAACTCCTGGGAAGAATTCCATAACTGCCAACTTCATATCTTTCCTGGCTGGGGCGGAGGAACAAAGTAATTTTCGAATAGAACTTACGTTGTGTTTCTTGATCGCGTCTTGGGCATTCAATAAAAGGCTGTAATGTGTCGGGATGAGTGAGATGAACGAGATCTTCTCCCTTTCAATGATCTCCAAGATCTCTTCGGCTTGGAAGGAACGCGCGGGATGGATATAAGCACTTCCGCCGATATAGGTGAAGGTGAATGTAAAAAAGGTGGAGTTAATGTGGCACAATGGCATGATATTAAGGCAAACATCATGTTCATTGAACCCAAAATCAACAGCGTTGATAAGATAGAATGCGATATGTGATTCGTGTGAACGGACAACCCCTTTGGGTTTCCCGGTAGTGCCGGAGGTATAAATCAATATCCAAGTGTCCTGTGGATCGACTTTTGACTCCGGCTCGCTATCTGGACCTGCCTTAATAAACGTCTCATACTCCCGATACCCGTTTGTCTTCTCCCCAACAACGAAGTATCGGTTTGACTCGATGTTCTCTAATTCTGGTTTTAAAGAGTCAACACATGGTGTGAACTCATCATGCACGATCATTGCTCGGGTGTCGGAGTTATTCACGATATACGCTACTTCCGAGCCTACCAAGCGAAAGTTTATCGGCACGATGACAAGACCTGTCTTCGCAGTAGCCAGATAGACCTCCACGAGCTCGATGCAATTTTCAAGCAGCACTGCAACCTTATCCCCCTTGCTAAGCCCCAGATCAAGAAGGCTGTGAGCTAGTTGATTGACTCGACGATTTAATTCTGGATAGGTGAATTTCCTGTTTTTATCCTTCAACGCAACAGTATTCGGGAATTTCTTTGCGTTTACCTTAAGGATTTGACCCAAATTCAACCAGCTGGCCATAGCTTCCTTTCTCCCTAATGGCTGTTGGCGACGGAAATTCGCGCATCTACGACGAAGACCTGATCCTCGAGTGCGATAACCGGGTTCATATCTAGCTCATCGATCATTGGATATTCATAAACCAGTTGAGAAAGGCGTTGGATGATTTCTATAATCCCTTCTTCGTAAATTCCCTTCTCCCCTCTTACGCCTTTTAATAATGGTGCTGCTTGAAGGGAAGAGATCATTTCCATGGCTTCGAGCTCTGTAACAGGAGTAAGCTTGAAGATTACATCTTTCATGATTTCGACATAAATGCCCCCCATGCCAAACATCACTAGGTGTCCGAGTCCTTCTTCAGCCTTAGCGCCTACAATGACCTCCTTACCTCCGGGAAGGTACTTCTGAATTAGAAACTTCAGATCCTCATCTTCCAGCCTCTCTTCCATCTCTTCCACGACGGATTGTACAGAGTCACTGTCCCAGAGATCCACTGCTAGACCGCCGATATCACTCTTGTGAACGATCGTTTCAGCATCTGCCTTTACAACAACAGGAAAATCTATTTCAATCGCAGCTTGCACAGCCTCCACAGCATTGGTTGCTATCCTCCAATCAGCAGCAGGAATGCGATATGCTTCCAGAATCCTGTAAACCTCATTTGCTGAGAGTATTTTTCGATCAGCCTCTTTTACTTTTCGCAGCACATCTTCAACGATCTTCCCATTAACATCATCGAACTTTTTAACCTCGCCGATCTCTCGCGCGCGGATCTCGTTATATTTAGCCAATGACGTAAGCACCTTTGCTGCTGTACTGGGGAAGCTGTAATATGGAACCCCGCCCTTCCTTAGGATTTCTACTGTTCCCGCCCATTGACGTTTATCCGTCATCAGGTTACAGACAATTGGTTTCCTTTTCTCTTTATTCACAGCGACGATTTCTCTTACGATACTTTCCGCATCAACAAAGAATGGAGTGACAAGATTAATGTATACGCTATCGATCTGGTTCTCATCCATCATTGCATCGATTGCAATCCGGAAATGTTCTGCACCTGCGGTTGCAAGCACATCGATAGGGTTACCCACGGAGGCTTCGTGGAAAAGTTTTCCTCTTAAGACCGCTTCCGCCTTCTCGGAAAGGGGAGGAATCTTCAAACCGGCGTTGATGAACACATCTGTAGCAATCACCGCTGGACCACCGGTATTCGTGATCATGCCTACGCGTTTACCTTTTGGAATGGGTTGAGTGCTAAACGCAACGGCTGCTTGGCATAATTGTTCCTCATCTGTGAAAGAGAGGATCCCTGTCTTCTCAAAAATGAGATCGGTTGCGAGATCTTCTTTTACGAGACCTCCAGTGTGCGAAGCAGCAGCTTTCGCTCCCTCTTCCGTACGGCCTGCTTTCATTGCTAGGATAGGTTTTTTAGCTGCTACTTCCCATGCTACCTCCAGGAATGTTTCAGGATCTCGAAGCCCTTCAACATAGAGCACAATAACCCGTGTGCCTTCGTCATCACCGTAATATCGAAGGATCTCTGGGATGGTGATATCACACGCATTCCCGTTGGATGCGTACATTCTGGTTCCAATACCCATTTCGGAAAAACCTTGATGAATGGTTTCAGCAACACCGCCACTGAGCGCGACAATGGAGATCGACCCTGGATCTGGCTTTGTAAATGTGAAGTTGCAATATGCACGTACGTCGGGATCAGTGTTGATGATCCCCTGGCAATTAGGACCAAATATTCTGATGTCGTGTTTCTTGGCTCTGGCGAGGCAATCTTCTTGTATGGCGGCGCCCTCGGGACCGATTTCTGCGAAGCCTCCACCGTTCAGGATGACAAATTTTACGTTTTTTTCCCCACAATCGGTGATCGCTTGTGGCACAAATTTACTAGGGATAACCATATGCACAACGTCGACATCACTTGGAACATCCAGAATCGACTTATATGCCTCGATCCCATGGATCTCATCTGCTTTCAGGCTAATTGGGTAGATAGATCCCTTGAACCCAAAATCTATGAGATTATTCACAATCCTATTTCCGATCGAAAGTTCCTTTGTCGAAGCGCCAATGACCGCGACCGACTTAGGTCGAAATAAACTATCTAGCATCCCCCACTCCATACTCACAGTTTAACCCTTTCTTGTTTATCACCTAAATGTCGACTCTATTTATGTTCTTCAAGTTGTTCAATGAAGGCTTCAACAATTGTATTGGTCTGCTCATCGGAGAGACACCTTAGATCATTTAGATCACCATTTATGACCAAGCTTGGAACACCTGTATTCACCTCGAGACGTTGAGGCATGCCATAACGGCAGTTGGAATTGTTGGGGCATGTTCTGGCATCATGATATACGATGCCGTCAACTTTGAAGAAGTCGATCATCTCTGTGATGTATTTCTCTTTCGCCTCGTCTGATCGCACAATGAACAACTCCGTGTACGCTTTGGCCATGCTCCTAAACGGATCCTCGGGGTCAAAAGCAGAGAAAATCCAGCTATTGCAATAGGTCGAGGCGAGTACGCAGGTTTTTAACTCAGCGAATAGCTCAGAATGGGGGCGTAGTCGACCCCAAATGGGCATACCTTCCCAGTAAATTCTAAAACGCTCATCTTCAACAGCTCCTACATGGTTTTCGACCCTCTCTTCAAGCTCTGTGAGCAGGATCTTATAGAAATCAACAGCCCGTTGAGTTCCTCTCCCTACGACCGCGGGTCCCATAAGTGTAGTGCCATCGAAAAATGTCAATGGAGAGGGGTTTTCAGCAGCTGTGTCTAGAACCTTCTTCCATAAGTCTGAGCACTCCCGAGAAAGTGCTGTCACCCTCTTGAGTTCGTTCATATCGAATCGCTTGCCTGATATCTCTTCTAAAGGTTCAATTATTTCCTCCATTTGTATGGCGATAGAAGAGATATAACTTTCGGTTACATCTTTAACTCCCCTATGTGTGTGAATGCCGACTAAGGGGGCATCAAACTCTCTGGAATACCAAGCAAGCCAATCCTGAACATCTCTGCACTGATTGGTGTTATAAACCAACACATCTGGTTTGGGCACGCTTTTTATCCCCTCATATGCTTTTGACAATGGTGTCACACCCTGGGTGAAGGCGCCGATATCTGCGGTGAGGTAAGAACAGATTTCGGGAGTGTAACCTAGTGCATTGGCGTAAGGAATGAATTCCGTGGCCATACGTGTGGCACCCAGCATCGCAGAATGGGTCTCGGGGAAGAAGACAAGGAAGCCCATCGCTCTGAGGATTTCAGCGGGACCTACGCTTGAACACCACGCCACCTTTTGCTCTCCCGTCTTTGCGGCGTGATCGAGTTCGTAATAATGATCGGCCATGTATCGCTTCATCTCATCCGAAGCCATGATCTTCTTTCTGGCTACCTTCTTCCTTTCAACCATGTGGGATCCTCCTGCCAGTTGTCAAAAAGCATCTTGCCGATGAAGATCGACGATCGATACCTGATACCTGCTTACTTCCCCTTGAATTCTGGTTTTCTACGTTCTAGGAAGGCCGTCATGCCCTCTTTCTGATCTTCGGTGTCGAAAGTTTTCATCACAGCATCAAGCTCATAAGCCAGACCAGCATCCAATCCTGTCTGCAAAGCTTGATTGATGGAAGTTTTAGCTTGTGCTACAGCGACCGGACCCTGGTTGGCGATACGTTCAGCCAGCGCCCACGCCTCATTCATTAATTGATCGGGCGGGAGAACCCGGTTGACCAATCCCATGCTCTTCGCTTCGTCGGCGCTTACATGTTTCCCGGTGAATATCAACTCACAGGCATAACCTTTTCCAATTAAACGAGTCGTCCGCTGTGTCCCACCAAAGCCGGGAAAGATGCCCAGACCCACCTCAGGCAAGCCCATCCGAGCCTCCGTGGATGCTAAGCGGATGTCGCAGGCTAGAGCTATTTCAAGCCCACCACCTAGAGCGAAGCCGTTGATGGCGGCGATCACGGGCTTATCCAACGTTTCGATATCGTCCATTACACCTTGACCTAAGCGGGTGAACTCTTCCACTTCGGTCAGATCTGCAGCCAGCATGGTCTTGATATCAGCTCCTGCTACGAAGGCTGGCCCTTCACCAGTGATTATGACAACCCGCACAGTAGGATCCTGCCTCAATTTCGTAATGGCATCCTTCAACTCTCTGAGAACCTTCTCGTTGAGTGCGTTCATGGCCTCCGGTCGGGTCATCGTGATCGTAGCAATGCTGTCTCTAATCTTCAGCTTCACGTCTTTTATCGTCCACGGTTGGCCTGAGGCTGCTTGCTTTAGCAGGAAGTCTGGTACCGAGAGGGAAGGGGCGTGGCCGGCTACAGCCTCCACCAATTCCAGTGCGCGATCTACTCCGAGATCATTCATCATCCCAAAAGGACCCCGAGGCCAACGCAATCCTATCAATGCCCCTCGTTCGGTATCTTCAATGCTGGCCACGCCTTCCTCTACCAACTGCGCGGCAACGGCGAAAACAACAGCCATCAAACGCTCAGCGACGGCCTCTTTGGCCGTACCGTCCACCTCGCCGTCTAAATCCCACGGCTTCCCAGCTTCAAATTGGGCAGCTAATCCAGTTGCTGCTCCATAAAACTCTCCCAAGGAATTCATAAAAGATACGGTACAGTGGTATGCAATGGGAATTCCGGTGGCATTCATGAGTGCAAAGGGCCCCAGACCGATATTAAAATATTCGCGAGCGGCCTCATCGATCGTGGCTATATTTGCTAGACCATCATCCAGTAAGCGGACTGCCTCGTTCAGCCAAGGAACGAAATAGCGGTTGACGGCAAAGCCCGGCGCATCCCGAACGACGATCGGGACCTTTCCTGTGGAGCGTGCGAAGACGAGTAGAGCATCGGTCACTTCTGAAGGTGTCTGATCTGTCTCAACGATCTCGAGCAATTGATTGATGACAGAAGGATAAAAATAATGGAGCCCGACCACACGCTCCGGTCGTTCGGTTGCGGTCCCCATCTCGGTGATGAAAAGCGAGGAGGTATTGCTAGCAAAGATGGTGTCATCTTTACAGATACTATCCAGCTCTCTTAACAGCTCCTGCTTGGCCTGGAGATCTTCGTAGATAACCTCGATCACCAGGTCGCAATCTGCCAGGTCATTCAAATCGGTCGTGCCTTGGATGCACGCCCAGGTCGCGTCTCGTTTAGCTTGTGTGAGCTTTTTCTTCTCCACTCCCTTATCTAAGAAAGCGCTGATGCGACCAAGCCCTTTTTCCAATAGTTCTTCATTGAGCTCACGAACGACGGTGGCGTAGCCGGCTTGGGCTGCCGTCTGAACGATCCCTGCCCCCATCAGTCCACAACCTACGACTCCAACTTTCTCGATGTTCATCATAGTTTCTCCTTGTTCAATTACTGAACAGTAGTCTGTAATCAGATGTCTACGGTCAGATGCATGCCCATTAAAGATCGACTGATATCATTGGATCCCGGCTGTAGATTACCGTGTCTGCTGCATATTGACTACTAATCGCTGCTGATCCCTAAAATTCTTGCTGCGTTGCCCCCCAAGATCTTGTCCTTTGTTTCATTCTTCAATGGCAGGCCACGGATGATCTCAATATTACGGCCAATATGTGGCATTCCTGGCCAGTCGGAGCCGAAGATGACTTTGTCCGCCACTTTCTCCAATTCCGGGAAGTATTCAAGCAACTTCTGCGGTGGCAAGCCGGCGATTTCCATGTACATGTTGGCGTGCAACTTGGCCAAGAAATAAGCCCGGTCGTACCAGAAACCACGACCACTATGAACCATCAATAATGTCAGGTCAGGGAAATCTACAGCCACATCGTCCATGAAAAGTGGGTCGCCGTACTTTAGCCTCGCTCCCCGAAATACAGACGATCCTGTATGAATCATCACCGGAATTCTTAATTCTTGAGCCTTTGCGTAGAGGGGGTAAAGCCTGTTGCTATTGGCGTAGAAATGGTGGTAGGTTGGGTAGAGCTTCATGCCCCGGAAACCCATTTCGGTGACATATCGTTCCAGCTCACCCGACAAGTCGGCGACGAGAAAAGGGTTGATATTGCAAAAGGGGATTAGGCAATCGATCCCTTGGCAGAATTCAGCCACCGCCTCGTTGGAAAGCATACCGGTTGTGATGGGGCTGAGTTCTGCTAACGCCACTGCGTAATCGACCCCATTCTCGCGCAGGTAACGCATGAATCTTTCTGGTATTAGCATTTCTTTGACAAAGGTCTCAGGGTCTTCGATCTCATTCTTCATCCATTCAATGACCCATGGATGGTAATCATGGTAGAGACCGATGTGCATGTGAAAGTCTATGATCAATCCCATATTCTGAGCCTAATTCCAGTATTTAGTAATCAGCCTTCACAAGTCAGGTAAGCCTCCGAAAAAGAGAGACAATCGCCGCTGCAATTTCATCCACGAAATCTACAGCTCACTGCGATACCTTCAACTTGCGGAAATCATGCCCCCCGCGCGCTCAGGGATTTCTGAATGCTGATTACTAACTATAGTATTCTGTCTAAACAAAATCCGGTATTAACACAATACGCTTTGTTAGCTTTCCTGCATGAGCCTCCTCAAACGTCTCCCGGATCATGCTCATCGGACGTGTTTCAACGAAGGGTTCGATCTGAACGCGCCCGTCAAAAACCATTTGCAGTGCGAGTGGGTAATACTTGGGTAAGCAACCCCAGGTCCCGATAATTTCAGCATCAAAAGCCATCAACCGGGAAAGGGAATATTCATTAACGTCTGTAGAGAACCCAACCCAAATCAGTTTTCCAATGAAGGAAAGCAAGGCTAGGGAGATCTCTTGACCGGCCCTCGCTCCAGATACCTCGAAGATCTTCCAATCATAATTGTGCGGAAATCCATGCTCCTTACACAAGGAGCGGAATTCATTACGGATCTCCTTGGGAGGTTTACCGGTTGAATTGATGATGAAGTCAGCGCCGTATTCCAGCGACCGTTCCAACTTTTCCTGTTCGAGGTCAATACAGATTACAGGCTCTGCTCCGAATGCCTTGGCGACCTGAACCATGTAAGTGCCAACGCCACCTGTCCCTCCAACGACAACAACCCGATCGCCTGCTTGCAGATTAGCGCGCGTAGCTGCTTGGTACGGTGTGGTAACAGCATCGGCAATCACTGCAAGAGGTTCCAGCGGAAAAGAACCGCGACCCTCTACATCGCATAGATCAATTGCTGGTACAGGGATATGGCTGGAGAAACCACCGAAGGCGCCCAGGCTGTTACCCGGCATCTTTTGAGCTAAGCAGCGATTCCCCCGACCCGCGTCGCAGATAGGGCAGTTGTTGCAGGGCATTACCGCTGGGATGATGACCTCCTTGCCGACCCAACGTTCCTCCCCAGCCACGACACGGCCGCTGATCTCGTGTCCGAGAGTCAATGGCGGTTTACTTAAGGTAGGCACCCCGTGGTAGAAGTAGCTCAGATCGGTGTGACAAACGCCGCATCCGGCGATTTCGACCAGCACTTCTCCGGTTTGCAGATCCGGCATCGGAATGCTCGTCCGCTCCAGTATTCCGGGTGTTTTTTCACCCGTCTCCTTATCCTGAGTCCATGGTTGCACCATTTGCCATGTCTGAATTGCATCAGGCACCTTGGTCACTTTGTACCTCCTTTTGCAGAAGTCAGTAGACAGTGCTCATTGGTCAGGCGAAGCTCCGAGAAAGACGGACAATCCTTGATGCGATCTCGTAAGTAGCCTTGAGCAGTTCTTCACTGCTTACTGCTTGCATTTGATAACTTACAGGCGCATCTAAAAACTTCTGACGTTCTTATGCTCTATTTGTCCAAACTGTGCAACAGGCCAGACCCCACGCCCAACCTTGCGGCGGCGTGGGAGCCGCTTCTGCTTTCTTTTTAGACGATGATAGCAACCGTCTGTAAACTTGTACACCGGACAGATTACTCCTTGGGCTTGGCCAGAACCTCGGCGAAGAACTCCTCATCCACCAGGCGACCTTCGGCGAGCAATTGGCGATACCGGATGAAGTCAATCGTGTCTTCACCGGTAATCTTCTTAGTGTTGAAGGCGTGGAAACCCAAGAATGCCTCGTTGCTCATGTTGGCCGCCAGCCAATGGCGATAGTAGTCCTTTCCCGCATCCCAGAAGAATTTTTTCTTGGCTCGGATGCTGTCAATAGACATCTGTAGGCAGTGTGGGAAGAGATTGCTGAAGGTCCACAGCATGTCATCTATAGCCTTGTCAAGCAGTTCGAAGTCGACGGTCGCATTTTTGACGAACGCACGAGCCTCTTTGTACTGCTCATCCGTTTTATTTTCACCATAAACGATCTCGCCGTCTTCGACATACTTTTCAGTGATCACCATGGGGTTCCGAACCCACTTGCCGTCCTGCTTAATCACAGGGATGACTTTGCTGAGGTACCCCTTCCGGAACATCTTGTAGGCGCTCCACAATTCACAGGAGATGCAATTCCACATGGCATCCTCGATGGTCAGGAACCAAGGTAGAAAGTCTGAGGAGCCGCCCACAGGCGCTGAACCATGTCGTGGTCCGGCTTGTCCGAAAATGGCCAAGTCGGAAGCAATGGCCAAGTCACACGCCCCGCCGATCTCTTGACCACCCGCCACACGCATGCCGTTGACACGACAGATGACAGGCTTCTTGGCATTGAGGATACTGTCCACCATGGCGTTGAAGAGATCCATGTAGAGTGCATACTCAGTTGGCCGTCCGCTGTAATATTCAGCATACTCTTTAGTGTTACCACCGGTACAGAAAGCCCGGTCACCCACGCCGGTGAAGACGATCGCCACGATACTACGGTCCATTGAGGCTCGTTTCATGCCTGCGATGACTCCCTTCACCATCTCAGTGGTGTAGGAGTTGTACTGTTTGGGATTATTCAACCAGATCCATGCTGAGTATAGCCCCTCCACAGGCTTGTTTTCTGGATCAACGATGGGCTTCTTCTCATACATGATGCATGGAGGTTCGGTGGCGAAGAATTCATCACCTCCCAGGTCGTGATCCTTTAACTCATCATCTCTCGGCAACCACCCAAGTGCCATTGCATTACTCCTTTCGTTGAGCTGAGTGAATCATGATCTAGTATTCACCCTGCTGCTTTTATTCGGTTTCCCCCTCGAATAAGGCGACCGCTTTGCGTAGCTCGTCGGATACATGAATCGGCCTCTCGGTCTTGATGTCAACTGCGACGACGATAATCCGACCCGTAGCAATCAATTCGTCCCTCGGTTGTTTGAAGATTGAAAATTCGAATGTGAAACTGGTGTTACCGAAACGGCTTACATGGGCATGTATATGCAATAGGTCGTCGAAGCGAGCGGCTCCTTTGTACTGGCAGCTTGCCTCGACGTAGAAGATGTCCATACCCAGGTCGACCATCTCCTTGTATGCGTAACCAATAGCCCGCATATATTCAATTAAGGCTACATCGAAGTACGTCAAGTAGTTGCTAAAGAAGACGCGCGCTTGAGCGTCCGTCTCGACGTAGCGGACCCGAAGAGGATAATGGAACTTATACTTCTGATCCATGTTCGTGCTCTCTGGGTCGTGTATAGATGACTTCTTCATAACTCTATCTGACGATCGTTCTTTCCTCTTCAGAAATAGGAGGCGGGGCAGGATCGCCCGTGTTCTCAATCACCGCACCAAATTTGGCGGGGCAAACTTCAAAGCAGGTTCCGCATTTTATGCATTTCTCTTGATCAATGATGTGGATCTGGTTCTTGGCGCCTGCGATTGCCTCTACAGGGCATCTCCTGGCACAAATTAAACAAGCCTGGCACTTTTCCGGATCGATATAGTACGAGATTACTTCGCTGAATAGCCGGTCTATTTCGTCTTTGGTGAAAAGTCGGTCATATTCTTCTGGGTTCTCAAGACGTGAGGCCAGCTTTTCATTTTTCACAAGCTTGATGTATGGGACTAGCCTTCTGATCTTTGCCAATTTGGACTTGAACTCATTATCTTCTATTCCCTCGGCAATTCCGAGAGGTCCCAGCTCATTCACCTTGTTGCCAAACTCACTCATAACTTCGGCAAAAAGGTTTCCATCAGCGGAGGACATAAATTCGAGCCTTAGCCTTTCTGGGCTCAGGCCGATGTGTTCCATTATTTTTTTGCAGAGGAGCACCATGTTGAGTGCGTCGTAATTGCCATGAGTGATATAGTTGCATTCATTTAAGCGGCAACCACCAATAAACACTCCATCCATTCCATTTGAGAACGCCCTGAGTACATGTTCCAGGTCGACTCTACCGGAACACATGACGCGTATGAGCCTTGTTTCAGTTGAATATTGGAGTCTGGAAACTCCAGACATATCAGCAGCGCCGTATACTCACCAATGGCATACAATACCTAGAATTCTTGGTTTGAATGTAGGTGCTGTACTCATTCGTTCTCACCACCTTCCTTCATAGACTCATCGGCAATCAAGACACTAAAGGCTTTAAACTACCGTCTGGATAACAGAAGACTTTGCGGTTTCAGCCACCGCGTCGATCTGAGCCAGGATCTCATCATCGGTAAAGTGCTTAAGCTGAATTGCCAATGTGGGACACTTGGAGCAACAGAGACCATCTCCCTTACAGATCACCGGATTCACGAGGGCTTTTTTGCCCCGTCGGGTCTCGTGAAGCTCAATGGCACCATACGTGCAGGCCGAGACACATTGCCCACACCCTATACACGCCTTCTCAACCACTTCGCAAACAGAACCGGAGGCAGTGACGGTGTCATGGGAGATAAGTGTCAGGACCTGACCGGCCGCTCCGAGTGCCTGCTCTATTGCTTCCCCGATAAGCTTGGGATAGTGAGCGGTTCCGCAAAGATAGACACCATCCGCGGCAAACTCAACCGGTCTCAACTTGACATGAGCTTCCTGGAAGAAACTATCCGGGCCTAAAGCTACCTTAAATAACTGGGATACTTCCTTGCTTCCTGCGGAGGGAATGATAGCAGCAGCCAAAGATACGATGTCGGCATCTATTTCAACCTTCTTACCCAAGATATAATCTGGGGCGGTAATCTTCAGAACAGGCCGACCTTCCTCCGACTCACCCACTTCCACCTCTGGTTTATCTTGCGGTTCATAGCGAATGAACTTTACACCTTTATCGGCCGCTTCCCTATAATAGTCCTCACCAAACCCATAAGTTCTCATATCCCGATAGAGAATGTAGATATCCATCTCGGGCTTGATCTCTTTTAGTGTCAACGCATTCTTGATCGACACGCTACAACATATCCTACTACAGTAGTTTCTGTCTTCATTTCTGCAGCCTACGCATTGGATCATCACGAGACTTTCGGCGTTAATGACCTTTTCGTTTCCTTGGTTGATCTGCTCCTCCAACTCGAGTTGGGTCATTACTCTGTCATCTTCTCCATAGAGGTACTCGGTAGGTTCGTATACATCGGCACCCACCGCGATGACGGTTGCGCCATGTTTAATCTCTGTGATCCCTCTTTCAGATTTGACGGTGGTTACGAAATTCCCAACATACCCGGCCGTATCTACGATGGCCGCATCAGCATATACATGAATCAAGGGATTCTGATAAACCTGGTGCACAAGATCTCGCACATAGGCCTGTACATCCAGCCCTTCCAGAGTGTGATAGATTCTTCTTGCTTTCCCCCCTAGATCCTTTTCCCTTTCTACCAGATGAACCACATGCCCCTGCTTGGCTATGGAGAGAGCGCAGGTCATGCCGGCTATCCCTCCACCAACCACTAACGCCGCCTTGTTGACAGGCAGTTC
>SOIH01000061.1 GCA_004376895.1 Anaerolineales bacterium
GTGGGCCCGGTAGGAATCGAACCTACGACCAACCGGTTATGAGCCGGCCGCTCTTACCACTGAGCTACGGGCCCTCGTTTATGATTTTAGCAGACCCACGCCGAAGTCGGAAGCCTTTCTTCTGCATCGTTTTATGAAGCTACAGGACAATCAAGCTGAAAGAGGAGGTTTTTATGAACTCAACCAAACTCCTCCGCGGAAGGACTCGATCATGCTTACCTGCCCCTTAACGAACAACCGCCCGGAGGCGGTTAGGAGCGGGCGACGGGATTCGAACCCGTGAATGTCAGCTTGGAAGGCTGATGCCTTACCACTTGGCGACGCCCGCGTATGATGTGATTCTACCGTTCGCCCCTGAGCGGGTCAAGCCAACCAGGGTCAGACCCTGACTTCACCCGACGATACAATAATCAGGGACATTGATCCGCTTAATATAAAGGCAATCCAAGCTCGTCGCCCACCCCATCCTTGCCATCTGCGACGAGTTTTTCGCCCCCTCTTCCTTCATCCAATCGTACTTTCGCGACGGTGTGGAAACTTCCAGGGACCTCCGCATGTTCCCCGACGACAATTCGCTCGCCGGACTTCAATCGCTCGACGAGATCCTTGCGGGGCAGCAGCATAAGGTCACCCCAGATCGGTCCACGGCGAACATAACCTTTCGCAACCCGAACCCGATCTCCCTTAGATGTATACCTTGCTGCAACGAGAACAACATCTATCTTGCGCGATTCCTTCGTGACGCGAATCCCGCGCATCGTACCCTCCAATCGCTAAGGGGATGTAAAATACTGGTGAGATACCAAACAGTCGGGGTGGGCGGACTTGAACCGCCGACCTCCGCGTCCCAAACGCGGCGCGCTTCCATCTGCGCTACACCCCGGCTCGGCAAGAGTATAAGACCCACCTCCTTCAGGGTCAAGGAGAGAAGGGAGAACACAACCTTTTATGGGTGACGCAACCTTTGCTCGCTATTTCGATGCCCAATACCGCGCCTTCGGTGAAGACCTCATCTTATGGTTTCATCTTTCAGCCGAGAACGGCGGCCCCATTATTGAACTTGGCTGTGGAACAGGTCGAGTCGTTCGAGCACTCATCCAAGCAGGACACCACGTGATTGGAATCGACCACGATCGCCACATGCTCGCCCGTGCGCAGATCCAACTCGCCCCCTTCTTTCCCCAGAATTCATGCCTCGTGCAAGCCGATCTGCAGACTTTCGGTTTCGACTTGAGATTCAAAATTGCGATCGCCTCCATGAACACTCTGAGCACGTTCGACGACGCTGGGCTGAACGCTGCTTTTGACAACGTCGCCAGGCAATTAGCGCCCGACGGGCTTTTCGCCTTCGAGATTCCGAATCCGGCGGTCGATCCCTTCAAAGGGGTCGACCCCAACGAACCTCTGACCGGCTTTGTTGAGCCTGAAAGCGGGAACCCGTGCCAAGTTTACGCTCAACGAATAGAAGGATCCACTCAAAATCATGTGGAGATCCTCTGGCATTACGATGAGCTTTTAACGGATGGATCCACCCAACGCTATTCGCTTCGCCAGAAATATTTCTTGCGTTCAGAAGAAAAGATTCGAGAGTTCCTGAACCGTGCGAACTGCACAGTCATTGAGGTCTACGGCGACTATGCTCGTTCCAGCTTTGAAGAAGACTCCGAGACAATGATCGTCATTGCCAAAGCGAACCTACCGTAGAAAAAGTTCCCCCGATGCCTCTGCCTCGGGGGAACTCATCACAAACTGATTGCAATTCAAGCGGCTAATTCAGGCCGCAATCTCCAACGATCACTCGAGCTGGCGTAAGACAAGCATCACTTTACCCTGGATCTCGAGATGTTTAGGATCCTGAATGATGATCGGGTCCATCGTGGGATTCGCAGGCTGCAGCCGGATCGTATTCCCCTCATGATAAATGTATTTTAACGTCGTCTCTTCGAGATCCTTCAGCCACACCGCCACCATATCGCCATTGCGCCAATGGTAATCACGTTTCATCACGACAATATCACCATCACTGACCATAGCATCGATCATTGAGTCACCCTTGACTTCAAGGGCGAAAACTTCATCTGTGGTGCTGAGCATGTCTCGCGTGATCTCGATCGCCTCGTCTGCACCAAACATAGGCGAATCCGTGCTGGGAAGATGCACGGGTTCGCTGGCGAAGATACGACCCACCTTCGGGATACGGATCACATCGCCCAGTTTACCCGTCGCCTTTAACAACTTGTCGGTGAGGCGGATTCCCCGGGATACTTTCTTATCGCGATCCAGATATCCCTCTTCCACCAATCGATTAAGGTTGTAATTAACAACAGATGTTGATGAGATCCCCACGGACGCCCCAATTTGCCGGATAGATGGGGGGTAGCCATTATCCGTGGTGAAGCTCTGGATATAATCCAGTATCCGCCGCTGGCGGTCCGTCAATTGTCCCTTCGCCATTATTCCTCCTCTGTGAGGCTGTTTGCCGCACCAGGAATTCAATCAAACCCCCTTCGATATTTCTCGCACACTTGTTCTTATTTTATCGGAACATACGTTCTATGTCAAGCGCAGAAACATCCTATTCCTCCTACTCGAAACCATCTTATCTATCAACGTATTTGCATCTCCGTGGTCTGGTTGTACAATGCCCCAAACCACTTTTTTTTTACGGGGAGCGCCTTAATGGATATATTAAAACAACGCATTCTCTCAGATGGGCAGAATCTCGGCGGAGGCATTCTGAAGGTCGACGGTTTCGTCAACCATCAGGTGGACCCGGTGCTCATGGAGGCGTGCGGGCAGGAGCTGGCAAAACGCTTTAAGCATGTAGGGGCAACCAAAGTCCTCACCGCAGAGATATCGGGGATTGCCCCCGCCCTAACCACTGCACATCATCTTGGTCTACCTGTCGTCTACGCCCGCAAGAGCAAACCAATCACGATGCCAGATCAGGTCTTCCTGACCCTCACACCATCGCATACCAAAGGACGGACGGTTGAGTTAATCGTCTCACCGGAATATCTCGGTAGCGGGGAGCAAGTTCTGATCATCGACGATTTCCTCGCGTCAGGACAGACGATCATGGGTTTGATCCGGCTCGCCCAGACTGCCGGCGCTGAAATCGTAGGAATCGGAGCGCTGATCGAGAAGCGCTTTGAGGGCGGGCGCGATATCCTCTCTCACCTGAACGTTCCGATTGAAGCTCTTGCTGTTATTGCTGATATGAGCGATGGCAAGATCGTGTTCAAAGACTAACGAAATAATGGACACGATCGCGGTTCTGGATTTCGGATCACAATACGCCCAACTGATCGCCCGGCGAGTCCGCGAAGCCCATGTATATTGCGAACTCTACCCGCACAATACACCAGAACAGGAAGTTCTCGCTCACAACCCTCTCGGCTTCATCCTCTCGGGAGGACCATCCTCGGTATATGAACCTGATGCGCCTCAGATCCCCGCTTATGTCCTCACGAGCGGTCTCCCCATCCTTGGGATTTGCTATGGGATGCAGGCGCTAACGCATACACTAGGAGGAAAGGTCGCCCCTGCCGCCCAAAGAGAATATGGTCCGGCCGAGATCGAAATCACGCGAGAGAACCCGCTTCTCCAAACAGGTCAGCAGCAGGTTTGGATGTCTCACGGAGACCGAATCGAAGTCCCGCCGCCCGGCTTCGGCATCTTCGCCCATTCAGAGAACTCGCCGATTGCAGCAATGGGCGATAGCATCAGTCATCGTTACGGCATCCAATTCCACCCCGAAGTGCAGCACACGCCCGAAGGTCACGAAATCCTGCGCACCTTCGTTGCGGACATTTGCGAGGCGAAACCCGAGTGGGTGCCAGATTCCATCGCAGAGACTGCGATCCGCCAGATCAGCCAGAAAATCGGGGATGGAAAAGCTATCGCCGGTGTCAGTGGAGGCGTGGATTCCTATGTCGCCGCCGCGTTAGTTCATCGGGCGATTGGCGACCGCCTGCAGTGTATCTTCGTCAACAACGGTCTGATGCGTCTAGGTGAACCCGAACAAGTGTCTGAGGCATTTGTCGACGTCCTCGGTGCCAAGTTGAAATCCATCGACGCCACCGAAACCTTCCTCGATGCACTCGATTCTGTGACCGACCCAGAAGAAAAGCGCCGGAAGATCGGCGAGAAGTTCATCCGCGTCTTCGAGGAGGAAGCTCGAGAATTCGGCGATGCGGATTTCTTGGTTCAGGGGACAATCTACCCTGATGTGGTTGAATCAAGCGGCCCTGATCGCCGGGTAGCTGAACGAATTAAAACGCATCATAACGTAGGGGGGCTACCCGAGGATCTCGCGCTTGAGTTAATCGAACCGCTTCGCTACCTATTTAAAGATGAAGTGCGCGCCGTCGGGTTGGAAATCGGACTCCCCGAGAACGTCATCTATCGCCAACCATTCCCGGGCCCAGGTCTTGCCGTGCGCTGCCTCGGGCAAGTCACCATGAAGCGCTTAGACCGGATTCGCGAGGCCGACCGCATCGTCATGGAAGAACTGAATGCAGCGAACTTAATGGTGGGTCCCCTGACAGATTCCAAAAAGTCACCTGCCGGAAGCGGTCGTATTGCACAGGCTTTCGCTGTGCTCTTACCTGTGCGTTCTGTTGGCGTCATGGGCGATCAACGCACCTATGCTGAGACTGTCGCTGTTCGTGCGGTGACAACTGATGACTTCATGACTGCTGACTGGGCCCGCATCCCGACACCCGTTCTCGCCCAGATCAGCACACGTATCGTCAACGAAGTTGATGGGGTCAACCGCGTTGTCTACGACATCAGCAGCAAGCCGCCGGCAACAATCGAATGGGAATGATCTGCGACGGTTCAATCACATTAAAATGGCGCTTCACTGAATAACAAAACCCATTGAATATCACAATAAATCGCAGATGTCGGCCTGTTGTTTATCTGTAATGATGATCTTCCGGGGCACAACTACACCGTTCCCCTACACCTTCAGATAAGAAATATCGGATCGTAGTGCACATCTCTTGAACACTGCCAAATGTTCCTTAGAGACAGTTCTTCGAAACGCAGAGCCTAATCGATCGTTGTCAGGGGGTGTG
>SOIH01000108.1 GCA_004376895.1 Anaerolineales bacterium
CCAAGGAGGTGAGACAGCGGAAAAGGATCTGAAGACAGTCGTCTGAGTTAAGCATTACGAACCGATTGAGAGGAGAGAAGGGAAGATGTTGAAAAAGGTAATCGCAATCGCGTTTTTTATGGCCATCATCGTCGGCGCCTGCGCCCCCGCTGGTCCGGATACGATTAAGATCGGCGTGAACGCACCCATCACCGGAGACATCCCGAAAGTCGGCGAAGGGACCAAGTTCGCAGCCGAGATGTGGCTTGAGGCAATCGGCGGAGAGCTCGAGATCGGCGGAAAGACATACGCGATCGAGCTCGTCATCGAGGACAATGAGTCGAAAGGCGAATCGGCCGCGGCGGTCAACCAGAAGCTGACCACCCAGGACGAAGTGCTCGTGATCGTTGGACCTCAGTCATCGAAACAGGCTGTCCCGGCAGGCGGCGTCGCTAATGACAACGAGACCCCGATGGTCAGCCCGTGGTCGACCAACCCCGCCACCACACTCGACCGACCCTGGGTCTTCCGCACACCATTCCTTGATCCATTCCAGGGACCGGTTATTGCCAACTTCGCCACCGAGGAATTCGGCTTCACAAAGGCAGCCGTCCTCTACGATGTTGCCAGTGACTACCCCAAGGGTCTAGCGGATAACTTCATGACCGGTTGGGAAGACATCCACGGCGCAGGCTCCGTCGTCGCCTTCGAGAGCTTCACCACTGGCGACACGGACTTCAGCGCGCAGATCACCAAGATTATGGCTACCGGCGCGGAATTCATCTTCTCGCCGCAGTACTACAACGAGGTGGCGTTGATTGTCCAGCAGGCGCATGAGCTCGGCTTCAACGCACCCATCGTGGGCAGCGACAGCTGGGGTTCGGCTGAACTTGTAAACCTCTGTGGCGAGGATTGCTACGGATTGTTCTTCAGCACCCACTACGCAGCCGACGGCGCAACTGGCGCCACCAAAGACTTCATCGACGCCTACAACGCCAAGCATGGCTACATCCCAGATGACGTCGGTGCCCTGACCTGGGACACCTTCCTCATCATCCAGAAGGCGATGGAGGATTGCGGCGAAATCACCGGCGACCTGGCGGCAGACCGCACTTGCGTGCGCGATGCACTGGCCCAGATCAAGAACTTCGCGGGCATCACCGGTGAGATGACCTTCACAGAACAGGGTGACCCGATCAAGTGCGCGGTGATCGTCCAGATCAGTGATGAAGGTACGTTTAAGTTCTATGACCAAGCCTGCCCGTAGAACCTGAAACTTGAAATAACGCACCCTTCGATAGCAGGCTAGAGAACAACACATTGAAGTGCGTTACGTTATGGGTGGGTCAGGGCCAAGAAGCCCTGACCCGCCTCTTCAATAGAGTGAGGAGCGTATTCGATGCAGTTGCAGAGTTTCCTTCAACAAATCGTTAACGCCCTACAGTTGGGTAGTTTCTACGCCTTGATCGCCCTGGGTTATTCCATGGTTTACGGCGTTCTGATGCTATTCAACTTCGCCCACGGCGATGTCTTCATGGTCGGAGCTTATATCGGCTTTTTCGTCTCCAGCGGCCTCCTGGCCCTGGCTAACATTGGCATACTCCCGTTAACTGGCAACGTCATGCTTGGCCTGGTTCTGGTTCTCACCCTTTTCATCTCGATGATCCTGACCTCGCTCGTAGGGATGCTTATAGAACGAATTGGCTACCGACCCTTGCGCGGCGCACCGCGGGCATCCGCAGCGATCACCGGCCTTATGATCGGCATCATCCTCGAGACCGGCAACTTAGCCATACTCGGTCCGACGCGCCTGAGTTTCCCGGCACTAATAGAGAGCACAACCTATGTCATAGCAGGCGTAAGTGTGACCAACAAGAAGATGGTCATTGTATTCGTCTCCTTATTGCTCACGCTGGCGCTGCATCAATTCGTGCGCCGCACAAAGTGGGGAATGGCGATGCGGGCGATGGCCTTCGACTTCGTCGTCGTGCCGCTCATGGGAATCTCGATCAACCAGGTCGCGCTGCTAACCTTCGGCCTGGGTTCGGCTCTCGCCGCGGCTGCCGGCATCTTATTCGGCGTCGCCTATCCGGTGCTTGACCCTTACATGGGCATCTTATTTGGCTGGAAGGCGTTTGTTGCTGCCATCCTCGGCGGCAGGGGCTCGATCCTGGGCGCCAGCCTGGCGGGATTCATGATCGGGTTCATCGAGATCTTCGTAGCGGCGATCTTCCCCTCAACGATGCGGGACCTGATCGCCTTTTCGATCATCCTGATCATCCTTACCTTCCGGCCTCACGGCTTCTTCGGCGAACCTTACAGCGCCCAATTACGCCTGTGATTGCCTCTTCGATAACACTATCCAACGAGAATTTGAGGGAACGCAATGGAACTCAACGTTGAATATGCAGAAGAGAATAGGAGTCGATTCCGAAACCTTCTGCACAAGTTATGGGAACCTTATAAGCAGGTCCCACTCTTAGGTTGGCTGCTCGCGGCGCTGGTCGCGGTGCTGCTCGAGATGTTCGTGGGGCATCCGCTCGCACGGCTGCTGGGGATATCCAAGATCCCCGCACTTTTCGGCGTGCTCCTGGTTCTCAAGACACCAATTTTAATCCCAAGTGTGCTGCTCAATATGCTGCTGGTTTATGGGCTGCCCATCGGGATCACAGCCCGCCTTACAACCAAACTCACGGATTTCATCGCCGCAAAGCTGTACAACACATCAACCGGCCTCTCGCTCCTCATGCACATCGCCCTTTTATATGCTGTCCTGCATCTCTGGACCGGCATCAGCGACTACCGTCTGCTCGTCGTCAAACTCACCTTGATCGCCATCATCATCACGCTCAGCCTGAATGTCATTAACGGGTACATGGGTGAATTCTCCTGCTCCCATCCGGGCTTCATCGCCCTGGGTGCGTACGCAGCCTCGGTTTTCACAATCGTGCTATTTGTTTCTGAGAACCGATTTGGGGAAGCGCTCCTTCCGCCAGAATTGGGTCCCTACCTCTTCCCGATTGGTTTAATCCTGGGCGGAATAGCCGCCGCGATCGGCGCGCTTCTCGTCGCCATCCCCTCCTTCCGGACCCGCGGGGATTATCTGGCGATCATCTCCTTGGCTTTCATGTTCATCGTGGTGAGCCTCTTTAACAATCTTGAGATCGTTGGTGGACCACGCGGCTTGAGCAATCAACCCAACTACGCCAATCTACCGACGATCTTTGTGTGGACAATGCTGTCCATATGGATCATTAACAATTTCGTCCGCTCCACGATCGGCAAAGCCCTCAATGCCGTTCGCGACGGCGAACTGGCCGCGAGTGCCATGACCGTTGATACCCGGAAGACGAAAATGATCGCCTTCCTCTTCTCCGCATTCTGGGCCGGAGTGGCTGGCGGTCTTTTTGCACACGTCATCCGCTACATCAACCCCGGAACATTCGGCATCCGCAAGTTGGCAGAGGTTCTGGCAATGGTTTACCTCGGCGGCTTGAACTCCGTTGCTGGATCGGTCGTCGGTGCGGTCGGTTTCAATCTACTCAGCGAGGCGCTGCGTCCGTTGGAGATCCTGAAGTGGATCATCATACCGATCATGCTCATCCTGTTGATGATCTACCGACCTACAGGCTTGATCGCCTTCACCGAACTCGATCCAATCGCACTCGTCAAGCCGAAATCGATGACAGAAGGGGAGGCCGACAATGCCGCTTCTTGAAGTCCAACAAATGACCCACTTCTTCGGGGGGCTGCGAGCCGTCCACGACTACAGCTTGCAGGTGGAGCCAAAGCAGATACGCGGTCTGATCGGTCCCAACGGCGCGGGTAAGACTACGATCTTCAATCTCATCACCGGAGTGTACGACCCAACCGAGGGTGATATCGTGCTCGAGAACAAGACAATCAATGGTTTGCAGCCATTCCAGATTGCTTCACGCGGCCTGGGAAGAACCTTCCAGAACCTGCGCTTGTGGCGTCATATGACGGTATTGGAGCACGTGAGATTGGCTCGCTACTCTAAGATCAACTACGGGCTCGTTGGCGCGTTCTTCAATACTCCCAAGCGACAGAAAGAAGAGCGCGAAATCGAGCATTTAGCCTATGACCTCCTGGACTTAGTGGGGGTTCGCCATCTTGCAGATCAGGTGGTTACGAATCTACCTTATGGCGCCCAGCGCCGGGTTGAGATGGCTCGTGCACTCGCCACGGAGCCGAAAATTCTCTTCCTGGACGAGCCGACCGCGGGTATGAATCCGGAGGAATTGGTGCAGATGATGGAGATCATCCGCCGTGTCCATGAAGAAATTGGCTTGGCGATCTTCCTCATTGAACACAGGATGAGGGTGGTTATGGAGCTCTGTTCTATCATTCAGACGCTGGTTTTCGGTGAAGTCATCGCAGAGGGAACACCGGAAGAGATCCAGTCTAACCCCAAAGTCATCGACGCCTACCTGGGCAAGGAGGTGGAGGTCTGATGTTTCTCTCGGTTGAAAACCTGGCTGTCTCGTACGGCAAAATTAGGGCTCTGCATGGCATCAGCTTTGAAGTTGACGAGGGTGAAATCGTCAGCATCATCGGCGCCAATGGCGCCGGGAAGAGCACCACATTGTGGGCCATATCCCAATTGGTGGATGCGGAAGATGGCGCCTCGATGACCTTCGCTGGAAAGAACCTGCTCGACTTCTCCCCAGACAGGGTGGTGAGCGAGTTAGGTATATCGCATGTGCCCGAAGGACGCAGACTCTTCGATAACCTGACCGTGATAGAGAACCTGCAACTGGCAACCTTCGCCCGCAAGGACGGTCCGGAAATCAAAAGGGATCTCGATCGAGTCTTCTCAATCTTCCCGCGTCTAGAGGAACGGATCAGTCAAAAGGCCGGTACGTTAAGCGGTGGGGAACAGCAAATGCTGGCCGTCGGTCGGGCGCTGATGAGCGCCCGACGAATGATGCTGCTCGACGAGCCCTCCATGGGTCTCGCACCGCTGCTCATGAAGGACGTCTTCGATGCACTGCGGGAGATCAACAAGGAGGGCACGACCATCCTCCTCGTTGAACAGAACGCCCGTATGGCGCTTAAATTTTCTCAACGCGGCTACGTGCT
>SOIH01000116.1 GCA_004376895.1 Anaerolineales bacterium
GACGATGTTGGCTGGGAGAGAGGCGGCAATAAAGAATTGCATTTTCGCTATTGACTGTATGCATCGAAAGAAAAATGAGGTCCCTGAAAGAGATGTCAGTGAAATCAGTTTTTTCTGTGTTTCAGCGGTTCAGCCAGCCCCCCTCCGGTTGGGGGTGATTCCGGGATTAATCAGAAGCTGCTCTTTGGGACTCGCCAGGTGGTGCGGTTCTCAAGCTTCCCACCATTTGACTTGTAGGGATTCTGCTAGGGGATTGTGAATTGAATACGAACGACTAATGGAGGGATGTAGGATTATTTCATGATGAGAACCCTCATTTAATATTGATGATATTTCGTCTGCGATGATAAAGGGAATCACTGATTTTTAATGTAGCGTCGCTTCGCGATCTGACTACTTATGGCGACATTCTTCTCTCATCAAACTCTTCCAATTGGTGTATTCGCTCCGAGATCAACAGAATACTGGATTTATGGTTTGTTTGAGCGTGATCGCGCTGGTAATGTCCATGGGGTGATTATCCGTTAGTGCTTGAATTGATCTTCCTAGGATGGGAGGCGCCCATGAGATCAATCCACAATATCGAAGCTTTCGGTTATGGACCGAACCGCACCATCACCCCGTTACTCTTCCTCCTCCTTGTGTGGTCAACCGCCTGTGTGCCTACCAGCCCTAAACCCGACCAAGGCGAGCTGTGCTATGAGTATGAGGGTACACTTGCTATTCCAAACCAACTGTTTCCTAATAAGGACATCCTCATGGACCCCGATGGGGTGCCTTTGGATTGGAATTACCCCGATTCCTGTTTACCTGAGTACTACATCCTTCAATTGGCATTTGACCCTGAATTCACCCAGATCGTCGTCGAAGATCAACTCACAGGCGAAAACTCTTACTGGTTTCCCGCCGACCAACTAAGTGAGGGGGTGGAGTACTTCTGGCATGTGGCAGCCGAGGTCGGGTCCACTCGAACTGCTTTCTCCGAGACGGCCTCCTTCATCATGGGACCTGTCTGTGACACGGAGCAGACACTAATCGCCGTCGAACCGGCGGAGGGTGAGATTGTCACTTCCATCTTGCCCACTTTTCGGTGGGAGAACTCAGGGGTTTGTGCGCAACTCATTAAACACGTAAGGATAGAAATCGCTGGACGTGAGCCCGAATGCATCCATGCCCGGACTCTCCAATGGATGCCTTCAACACCCCTTTCGGATTGCACGGAATATCAATGGTTGTTTGGATATCAGATCCTAACTGAACCGAGTCCAAGTTCAGGTGGTGTACCTGAACCTCCTTTGTTCACGTGCGGTATTCAACAGGAACCCCAGAGCCATACTTTCTTCGTCGACCTCTCCGGAGTATGTGAGATGGATGTAGTGGAAGATGTGCCATCCGATTCTAGAGAGAGTGTTCAATCGATCGTCGAGATCTTACAGGAGTCGACGTGTCTCATACATTCGGAGGCGGGGTACCCCGCTGCGTTGGTTATTAAGACCTACGATCCTGGTTCTGAAGATGGTGGATGGGATCACTGGTTGTTTGCGGATCAGATATATTCACTTAATAAGGCAAACATGACCGCGATACAAGAGATCATCGATCGATTTGGCGAAGATGACCTGGATCCCTCACTGCAGTCGATGTTGCAGACGCTATTTGAAGAATTTAAGAATGTGTTAAAGCATGACAGCCCATCAGAGCAAGAGACATTAGGAGGGCTTGGTGAGGATTGGATTAACGTGATCCCTGTCTGCCCCCTATCGAAAACATTTGTCTTTCTAGATGTTGAGACTAACTGCCGGTCCGGGCCGGGTAAGAAATACCCCAAGAGAGATCCAGTGCGAGCGGGGGAGTTCACTGAGGTTGTGGGTCGCCACGAAGCGTGGGATTTCCTATACGTGAAAAGCTTGAGAAATCAGGGTGAGTACTGCTGGATCTGGGGGGAATACGCCCATGTTCTCGGAGATCTGAGTCAACAACCCATCGTTGTCCCTGAACCACCGTCAGTTGATGAGCCTGATAAACCGTTACCTGACCAACCCCCTGGTCCTTCGCCTACTTGTGAACCGGGAAAACCCTGCGGATGAGATAAGTTGATCCGCAATCTAATAGAAGAATAAAAAGGCACCAGATTTGGTTCTGGAGGTTGTTGAATCCGATCATGAAAGCAATCAGATGCTTAGGTTGGGCAGCAGCCTATATTCTCCATGATCAGGGCCCTCCCAACCTTGAGAATCCTTGGAGGCCGGACTGGGTACGGGGATCAGCCCAAGGATGTCGACCGGAATCAAACTGAGCAACCACTTAGACCAGTAGCGATCCTCTTCTCTTCAACCACGCTCCAAGATGAAAACGAAGCTTAGAGAAAATTTATAACCTTACTTAGTTGCGAGGGCATGTCCTCTGTGCCTACAGGATGTTCCTGTTGTAGAATGGACACAAGCAGCCTCTCATCGAGAAAAACGGAGCGAGCATGGCAACGGCGAAGAGCAACTCAGAACAGACCGACTCGCTGCTACGCACGAAACTGTTCATTCCCGCGCCCAGAAACGACTTAATTCGGCGCCAGAGGCTGATTGATCTGCTCCAATCGGATCTGCAGCAGGAGAAGGAGTTCACGCGCAAGCTGACCCTGATCTCAGCGCCAGCCGGCTACGGCAAAACGACCCTTGCCAGTCAGTGGCTCGCCGAAGCCGACCTCCCCGTCGCCTGGCTGACGCTTGAAACCAGCGAGAATGACCCCACCAGGTTCCTTACTTACCTTGTTGCGGCGCTCCAGACGGTCTCACCTCAGATCGGGGGTAGCGTCCAGGCGATGCTCCAGGCACCGCAGCGTCCCCCACAAGAGCTCATCCTGACCGCACTCATCAACGAACTGGCAGCCCATGAAGGTTCCATGGTGTTGGTCCTGGACGACTACCATGTCATCCAATCGCCTCCCAATCATGAGACGCTGAATTATCTGGTCGAGCATCTGCCCCCGAACCTCCACCTGGTGATCACCTCCAGAGAAGACCCCCCGCTCGCCTTGCATCGGCTCCAGGCCCGGCGGCAGATGCTTGGCGTACGCCAAGCGGAGCTGAGCTTCGAGGTCGATGAAGCTGTTACGTACTTTCAATTGGTCTCTGGTGTGTCCCTCACCCCCCAACAAGCCGATAGACTGACCCGGCGCACGGAAGGTTGGGTGACGGGACTTCAGCTGGCTGCGCTTTCGATGAAATCTGCTCCCAATCAAGAAACGTTCATCGAATCCTTTACCGGGAGCAATCGCTACATCCTGGATTACCTGTTCGAAGAAGTCTTCGATCAGCAGACGGAAGAGATGAAATCGTTCCTGCTCCAGACCGCCATCCTCAACCGCATCTGCGCGGACCTTGCCGACACGATCACTGGACGATCCGATAGCCAGACTATCCTCGAGCAATTGGAGCAAACCAACTTTTTCATCGTTCCACTCGATCAATCACGCGAGTGGTACCGCTATCACCGCTTATTTGTCGACCTGCTGCGCCATCGTTTGAGCAGCACATCCATCAAGCTGGAGGAGCTGCACGAGCGAGCAAGCCGTTGGTACGCAGAACATGGCTACCTCGAGGAGGCGATTGAGCATGCCCTCGCCGGAGAACATTGGATCCTTGCCGGGGAGACCATCGAGGAAGCTGGCGATAACTTCTTGCGCCGGGGTGAGGTCTCAACACTCTTGAACTGGTGCAGGCGTATGCCCGAGGAGGTCCTGCTCGGGTGCCCGGATTGGGCGCTCACCTATGCCTGGCCGTTGATCCTGATTGGCGAGGTCGAGCAGGCAGACCGGGTCCTCCAGCATTTAAAACAAATGGCACCGGCCGCACCCGATGTCCTGCAAGGACATATCGCGGCTGCGGAAGCCTTCTTAAGCAGGACGCGTGGCGATACGGCGAAAACCATCGACCTTTCGAAAAAAGCGCTCTTGCTGTTACCTGAAGACGACCGCACCAGCCGGGGGAATATTGAGGTCAATCTAGGGCTCATTACCTGGCATGTTGGTCAACTGGATGAAGCCGAAGCCGCACTGAACGAGGCGCTTGTTAACACTGAGGCGACCGGAAATCACTACGCCCACCATACCGCACTCGTTTTCATGGCCCGCACAATTGCCTCGCGTGGGGATCTCAAGGAGGCAGTCCAGATAGTAGAGGCTGCCTTACAGATGGGAGACCGGATCCCGACAGCAGTGCTCGCATATTGCGACATAGCAGCCATTCACTTTGAGCGAAACCAGCTCGACTCAGCCTGGAAGCACCAAGAGCAAGCCACAGCCATCGCTGAAGCCATCCACAACATGGAATTTAAATCGGCCTGCTGTGTTCAACGGGCTTTGTTCCACCTGGGCTTAAACCAGGGCGATGAGGCAAAGGCGGCTTTAGAACCCGCCCTGGCCTTCAGCCGCACACAGGATGTCCCACCGCTCACACGCGCCCGGATCAAGTCCTGCCAGGTTCAACTCGCCCTGGCGAATGGTGATATACAGACCGCACGCGAAGTCCATGCCAGTATCCCATTACCCCACGATGCAGGGACGTTCACGCGCTTCATCGATCTAAACACAGCCCGCCTCCTTCTGGCCGAGGGTGAGGAAAGCAAAGCCCAAGAGGCGCTGCGGGCTGTATACGAACAGGCCACGAAATCTGGCTGGGGTTACGCCCTACAGACGATCCGGGTGCTTCAAGCCCTTGCAGCGGACGATCTGGATGATGGCATCAACCATCTTCAGTCAGCGATCGAGACAGGTGAAGCGCAGGATTTCCTGCGCGTCTTCCTCAACGAAGGCGAAGATGTCGTTGAGCTGCTTCACGAAGCCGCCCGGCGCGGGATCGCCCCAACGTATGTCGGCAGCATCCTGGCTGCGGTTGATGCTCCGATCGATACATCCATGAGAACCAAGGGTCTGATTGAGCCGCTCACCGAACGCGAGCTGGAAGTGCTGCGATTGGTCGCGGCGGGGTTGTCAAACCGTCAGATCGCCGAGCAGCTGGTCGTGAGCCTGGGGACGGCGAA
>SOIH01000209.1 GCA_004376895.1 Anaerolineales bacterium
GCTCCCAAGCGTCTTTGCGAATAGCAAGAGCCTGGTTGTAAACCCATCGACAGGCGTCAAGTGACCTTTGCAGGGCAGCTCGCTGTGCCTTGGTGGGATAGATTCTATATCTGTAGGTCCTTTTATGCATGACACGACTATATCTAAAAGTAACATAAGGGGCAATTCATCCCCACCGCACACTGTCTTGGTGTCTTACC
The DNA here is from genome assembly GCA_004376895.1 of Anaerolineales bacterium. Classification (GTDB taxonomy): domain Bacteria; phylum Chloroflexota; class Anaerolineae; order Anaerolineales; family E44-bin32; genus E44-bin32. Next base: position 201 of record SOIH01000209.1, read on the forward strand.
CCCGTCAGTTCCGGGGGTCGAAGGAAAGCAGTGGGGTTTTCTTTCCAGAAGCTTCATAAACTTTTCCTCGGGGTAGCACATCAATAAAAGCGACGCCCCACAGGACTATTTTTGCTATGATCGCCCGCGAAAGCCTTCGGTAAACGGATCTGCTGGATAGCGCGGCGTTCAAGGTAGTTAGATGATATCTACGAAAACCTGCTGCGTAATCTTCCTCCCCAATATCACCGGGGCAGGCTGACCATTGACCTGAATCTTCAGATTCTCGTCGAAGGGAGAGTACTCCAGGATTGAGACCTTCGTCTCCGGCTTCAAACCCAACCCGCCAAGGTGCCGCAAATAATCGGGGTCGGAATCGTGCACCCTCACAACCACTGCATGTTGATCCGGGCGCAAATCACTCAAGCGCGTGACACATTCTGGAGGGATTTTTAGATCACGTGTGGGGATGGGATCCCCGTGCGGATCGTGAGTGGGATCACCCAACACCTTGGCGATCCGCTCCTCTAGGTTTTCAGAGATTACGTGCTCCAGTCGCTCCGCCTCATCATGCACTTCGTCCCATGGATAACCAAGTATTTCGTGCAAGAACATCTCTATCAAGCGATGGTGGCGGATGATCTCCAGCGCCGCGCGTTCTCCTTCTGGAGTCAGCGAGACACCGCGGTGTTTCTGATAATCGACCCAAGAGGGATCGTCGCTCGCTAGCCTCTGCACCATCCCGGTTACGGAGGCCGGAGTGACGTTCAATAGATTAGCAAGCTCCGTCGTCGTGGCGCGCCCGCCCGTGGCCGATAACTTATATATGGCCTTAAGATAGTCCTCGATCGCATGTGTTAGCTGCTCGCGCATAGCCTCGCTCTGATTATTCACTCCGAGTCAGGATAGATCAACTTACTTGTGACACAATCAATAACACCGAAATCAGGGTCACAGAAAACCAGCCGTAACCCGCCATATCTGAGCTACAAAGAATGTCATGAGTACACCCAACAAAATGGGCAAAATCGTCGCCACGGTGGTCCATTTCAAGCTTCCGGTTTCTTTATAGATCGTGTAAATCGTCGTACTGCAGGGGTTGTGCACCAGGCTGAACAACATCAAATTAACCGCCGTCAGCAATGTCCAGCCTCCAGCCTGAAGCAAAGCCAGCGTGCTCGCATTCGAGTCAAGCTCAAACATAACCCCTGTGCCAGCATCAAAGCCCGCAGCTCCGGTCATCAAAACAGTCAACATCAAGACCGTTGGAATGACGATTTCATTCGCCGGGATGGCTACGATGTAAGCCAATAAAATCACCCCATTCAATCCAATGAGGATACCGACCGGGTCGAGGAAGCGAACGAGATGTTCGGCCATGGTCGCTCCGCCGATGGTGATGTTCGCGCTCAACCAGATTGCCGCACCCGCCGGCATCGCAAACACGATTGCACGCCATAGCACATAGATTGTGCGATCTATGAGCGATGTATAAATCGTCTGCATGATACGCGGCGGTCGGTAAGGTGGAAGTTCCATACTGAAACTGGATGGCTCCCCGCGGAGCATCGTGCGTGAGAGTAACAAGTTGACAAGGAAGGTCAATAAGACTCCCAAAATGGCTATCCCAACTACTGCGAGGGAGGAGATGAGCCCGGCGAGATGCGCAGGAACCAACGTGCCAATAAAGATTGTCGCAATAAGAATCTGAGTCGGCCAACGGCCGTTGCAGAGTGCGAAGTTATTGGTGATGATGGCGATAAGCCGTTCGCGCGGGCTATCGATAATACGCGTGGCGATCACGCCGGCAGCGTTGCACCCGAAGCCCATCATCATACTGAGCGCCTGTTTGCCGTGTGCGCCGGATTTCTTAAAGGCGTTATCCAAGTTGAAGGCAACGCGCGGCAAGTACCCGAAGTCCTCTAATAACGTGAAGAGCGGGAAGAAGATCGCCATCGGCGGCAGCATCACACTAATAACCCAGGCTGTTGCCAGGTACATCCCGTCAATCAGCAGCCCCTTTAACCATAGCGGGAAACCCAGTGATAGGGCGACCTCCGACAACCAGGGGTGCCCTTTTCCAAGCAACAGCGAGGCGAGCCAACTAGAGGGGACGTTCGCCCCGGTTATTGTGATCCAGAAGACGAGAGCAAAGAGCATGATCATGACCGGGAATCCCCAGAACCGGTGAGTCACAATCTTGTCGATCGTCCGGTCTAGGTCAAACTTCGGACTCTCGTTGGAGCGGCTCACGGCCCGATCGGCAATGCTCGCCGCGTCGGTGTAAATGGCCTCGGTGAGCGCTTCGTGCACGTTGCTGCCCACCTCCCAGCGAAGTGTCTGGGCAGACTTTAAGAGTTTCTCGGGAGAAGCCGATCTCTCGTCGCTCACGATACCGCCCCCTGCATCCGCCCCATCTCCACGCTCGAGATCTCATTATCCGTTTGTCTTAAGCTGCCCAACTCGCCTTTGTTAATAGCCTCGATGATTCGTTCATCTCCATCGAGGAGACGCATCGCCACCCAACGGGGGTTTGGCAGATCCGGATAGACCGCTCTCACTTCTTTAGTTAAAGTCTTGATAGAGCCCTCCAGGGCGCGCGAGAGCGCCTGGATTCTGTGCGGACGGTAGGCGAACTTACCAGAGGCGACTTCACTGATCGTTGCAACCAATTCGTCCAGTCCCTTGCCGTAACGCGCTGATGTGGGCACCACGGGAACACCCAGATCGCGCGAAAGGCGGCGTTCATCTACATCCAATCCGTGACGGTGAGCCTCATCCATCAAATTTAAACAGATGACAGCCCGATCGGTGATTTCCAATACCTGGATCACCAGATTCAGATTCCGCTCCAATCGAGTTGCGTCCACAACCACCACGGTGACATCCGGTTGACCAAAGAGGATGAAATCTCGGGCGATCTCCTCATCGAGCGAGGTCGATAACAGCGAATACGTACCGGGAAGATCCACTAATTTGAAGCGCTGATCGGCATACTCAAAGCCACCCTCAGCCCGTGTGACAGTCTTTCCGGGCCAATTGCCTGTGTGCTGGCGCAGTCCTGTGAGGGCGTTAAACACGGTGCTTTTCCCAGTATTGGGATTACCCGCCAGTGCGACGACATAATCCCAATCCTTCATGTCGACGCCCAGCTTTAATAAGTTCGCAGCATTGTGCACGGGGCAGGTTGCACATTCACTCATCGGAGCCTTCGTTCTCTTATCTACCATCCCACTCACTCCTCATTCAACCAATATGCGGTCAGCCTGGTCGTCTCGCAGAGCGATCAGCGCACCTCGGATTCGATAGGCTTTCGGATCTCCACCCGGACCAATCAACTCGACGCCCACTTTGGTTCCCGGCAACAAACCCAAGTCGAGCAATCGTTGACGATCCAGACCACGACATACCGGTGAAATCGACAGGACAACAGCTGATTCGCCGGACCGTAGATGACTCAACGGCTTTCCGACGGGTTCCTCAGCCTCCACCTCGGGAAGAGCCAAGACGGAGATATTCGCCGCGACCACAGGAGCCAGGGTGTGCTCGTCGCCCCCAGCCCAGAAGCGCAGCCGTTCAGGTGACCGTTCGACGAGCCGCAGAACCATACCAGGATGCAACCCTTCCGCGACGAGCTGAGCGTAGACCACGTCCGGCTCGTCCTCAAGGTGTACGATGCGCAGGGGGACATCAATCGCGGCTGCGGTGAGCGACTGACCGCCATGATGGACAATCTCGCCATCCGCCGCGGGTATGGGATCTCCGTGTGGATCATGTGTGGGGTACCCTAATTTCGCCGAGAGCGCTTCAACCTCAGAGGGCGTCAATTCGTGTTCATAACGCTCGGCGAGATCATGCCATTCTTGTTCGCTGTATCCTGTCTCGTCCGCCAGGTATCGTTCCCACATGCGATGTGCACGCAAAATATGCAACGCCGACTCACGACCCGCGGGCGTCAAGCGGATACCGCCGTTGCTTATTTGAGCCAGATTATGCACCTCAAGCTCAGATAACGTCGCTGACGCCTCATTGAGGTGGACACCTAATGCGCCAGCAATGCTCTGGATCGATGCTGATGATCCGCCCATCTCGCAGTTGTGAATGTGTTTCAATGCATCCTCGCCGCGGATGCGGGCGTTCATCCTGCGCCCCCGTTGCCAGCGCGCGTAGAGGCCGTTCTCCGGCCAAAAAACCCACAGAGCGATAAACAGCAAGCCAAGGCCAATTAACAGTGCTACTAAAGAATCACTCATGCCGTTCTCATTTCCTCTCGGAATACAGCCTCTGCTTCATCCCTCCTCTGTGCCCCATAATGCCCTGGGCGTTGGTGGTCCATCAGAGAATCTCACCATTGCGATGCAGCTCGGCCAGTTCGAGAATTTAGATTGGGCTTATTATACTATTAGTTTGGGCTAAATTTCAAGAGGAGAATAGGATCACATAATGAACACGTTCTGGAAGAGCATCATCATGATGAATCCACCCATTGCCGCCAGCGCACTCGTTTGCCGCTGCACATCGCTCGCAAGGCTCTCCGGGATCATCTCGCTGAGGACGAGAAAGAACATCGCCCCGGCTGCGAAACCAAAGGCGAAGGGAAGAATGGGCCGAAAAGCAACCACGGCCAGGTAGGCAGGAATCACCGCTATCGGCTGAGGCAAGCTCGAGAATATTGACCAACCGACGCACTTCCATCCACTGACCCCCTCGGCGCGCAGCGGCAGTGAGACCGCTATCCCCTCTGGTATGTTGTGTATTGCGATAGCGATGGCGATGATTATGCCCAGATGGGTTTCCCCGGATCCGAAAGCTACACCTACTGCCAGGCCTTCAGGGAAGCTGTGGAAGAACATCGTCCCGAGAACCAACGCAATGCGGTTCCCACCCGCGCCGCTCACCCCACTGATTGTAAAGTCGTGATGCGCTATCCGCCGCGAGGCCAGGCCGAAGATCAGGGCGCCAGCGAGCATACCAGCAGCCACGATGCTGAATCCGCCATCCTTGATCCCCGGGTAGATCAGGTTGAAAACAGACGCCGAAAGCATCATCCCTCCGGCGACTGCCCATGCCAGGTGGGCAAGCCGGGCAGGAAAGTGGCGCACAAAGACGAAGGGCAACCCGCCAAGCCCTGTCGCCAATGTGGTGATCACCGCTGCCCAGAATGCATTTAATAGGGATGTCTCCATTTCAATCCACCCGCTTTCCCCTCACTGGTGTATATCCATTAAACACCTTTTGATCCTCTTGGTTTAATTTTGCGATCAAATCCTTATCAAGGCAGGAGTAGATGCGCTGAGCAAATAACTCCATCCAGATGAATTGACGAGCGATCAAGACCAGGTTGCGATTGGTCGTGACTGTGGCACTCATCTCTTCATCCCTGTTGGCAATCAAAGCCTCCTGCTCATCTACCACCACAACAATGTTATCGGTCAATTCCTGCAACTCACTCTCGTGCGGCGGGTGGTGCGCCACTTCTCCGCATCCCAACTCAAGGTCGCCTGTGAGCAAAGCACTCACACGAACACCTCGATCATGCGCAACCCGTACAACATCTTGAAGTTCCCGCAAAACCTGGTCAGAGAGCACAAGCATTAACTCAGACTGTGCCGATTGAATCATATCGGCGGCATAGGAAACTACCGAAGTTTCTCCCGTAATCACCCAAAGAAAATCCCCCGATCCAGTCTCATAGATACGAGAGAGGCCGCTCGAAAGCGACTGAATCTTCCTGTGGTGCTCCATTTTCACACTCTCCAACAACGCCTCCGGCGGGAGAGGGCGGTAAAGCGTGGCTTTCGCCTCCGCAGACTTCAACACAGCACCACGAGCGTCAAGACGGCCGAGTGCCTCATACACCATCGAGCGCGGCACGCCGGACACTTTACTTAGTTGATAACCCGTGGCGGGGTTGTTTCGCAGTAAAACCATGTACACCTTCGCCTCAGAATCTGTGAAACCAATGCCGTTTAACTCAGCAACCAAATCCATATCCGCCTCACCCAAGATAGTAGTTCGACTACAAACTACTATCTTGCATTAAAGTGTGCGTATGTCAAGTGTGGAGGGAAATCTGTTTTGGTGGATTAGGGGTATCTCGATCGAGGGAGCTAACGGTCAGCCCAGATCATACATCAACGCAGCGATAGGCTGACGGGGCAATGGTCCGAGCCAAAGACATCTGGATGTATCTCGGCGGAGACGACTTTTTCTGAGAGATCCGCGCTGATAAAAAAGTAGTCCAGCCGCCAACCCACATTGCGCTCGCGCGCTCCTCCCCAATAAGCCCACCAGCTATACGCGGCACGCTCGGGGTGCTGTTCGCGGAAGGTGTCGATGTAGCCTTGCTCGACGACCGCGTCGATCCACTCCCGCTCGATGGGTAGGAAACCCGTCGATTTCTGGTTCTGTTTGGGACGAGCCAGGTCTATCTCACGATGAGCCGTGTTTATGTCCCCACAGAATATTACACTGCGACCTTCGGCTCGCAGTGTATTGCAGGTATCGAGCAGCGCATTTTTATACGCCATTTTGAAAGGGACCCGACTGTGGTCATGGGATCCGTTAGGAACATAGGTCGTCAGCAGGATAAAATCATCGTAATCCGCCAGTATGGTTCGACCCTCTCGGTCGAATTCCTCTATCCCAAGACCCACTCGGACGCTCAGCGGTTCAATTCGGGTGTAGAGAGCGACCCCGCTGTACCCCTTACGTTCCGCCGATGCCCAATAAGAACGGTATCCCTCTGGCTCGAGCAGCGCATGATCTAGTTGCTCAGGCTGAGCTTTAGTCTCCTGAACGCAAATCACATCCGGGCGAGTCTTGGTCACCCACTCCAAGAACCCCTTCCTCTGCGCCGCGCGTATGCCGTTGACGTTCCAAGAAAACAGGTGCATTAAGCCCTATCTCGATCTCTTGCTTCCCAGCAAGTTCCATGTTCGGCGGGGAGTTCCCACCCATCGTTCGGTACTAGACAAAATCGACGCCCCTCAAGCGGGAGAACAATACAAAGACTTTGTGCTGGACATTGCTCACAGAGTCCATCACGCCCCAGTTCCACCAGCCGTCCAGACTTCACCAGCGTTTCAAGCATTCCCTCAACTACCGCGAGGTCCTTGCCGAACGCACTTGCCAGTTCACGGCTCGACAGAGGGCGTCGTTCGCGATCAAATTCCGCCAGGATTTGCGCCAGCATAGATGTTTTCTTTACCCCGCTTAGGTAAAACCTAACAAACGGCCCAACTGAAAGACAAGCGTCGCCACGAGCCAAGCCATCCCGGTCTGGCTTATCGCGGAAAATAGTGCCCACCACCCGCCGAATTCCGCGCGGATCGCCCCGAGGGTAGCCATGCAGGGCGTGTAAAGCGAGACGAATACGATGAAAGCCAGGGCGGAAAGAGGGGTGAAGGATTTGTGTAATACAAAACTTAGCGCTGTACCCTCTTCTTCTCCCTCCCCTTCGCCTTTAAATAGCTGAACCCCGGCCCCGGGAATGAAGACGTCTAAAAACCGCTCCCCAGCGCGAATTGTAGCCCCAATAAAACCCTTTCCAATATCAAACAAATCCTGAAGCAGATCGATCTCGCTTTCTGATTCGGCCTCTCCGGGCTCATCCAGATAGATCTGTGTCATCGTCGCGATCACAAGCTCTTTAGCGACCATGCCCGTCAAGAGCGATCCTGAAGCCTCCCAGGTCCCAAAACCTGATGGTTTCAGCACGGGCGCGACAAAACCACTGACTTTCCCAAATGCACTCTGCTCTAACCTAGAGGCGTTCAACGGGATGTTCAGCAATAGCCATACGACCAAGGAAGCACCCAGGATCAGCGTGCCCGCATTGCGAATAAACATGCCTGTCCTCTGTGAGACGTGGATCCACAAATTACTCAGCCTTGGCAGGCGATAAGAGGGCAGCTCCATCAGGAAAGCCATCGATTCAGAAGATCGAAGCAGTGTGCGCGAATAGACGAAACCCAGCAAGACCGCCATGGCAATTCCAAGCGCATACAAACCCCATATGACCCCATTTGCGCTTCGACCGAAGAAAGCCATCCCAAACACAACATACACTGGAAGTCGTGCAGAGCACGACATAAAGGGCACCAGCAATGCAGTGAGAAGGCGATCTCGGCGGCCCTCCAGCGTCCGTGTGGCATAAATCCCCGGGACCGCGCAGCCAAAGCCAAGGATTAATGGCACGAAGCTCTTTCCGTTTAGACCCAAGAATGCGAGGAAGCGATTCATCACAAACGCGACACGTGCCAAATAGCCGCTATCCTCGAGTAAGCCAATGAAGAAAAATAGGACCACGAGACCAGGAATAAAGACCAACACACCACCAACGCCCGCAATCGCGCCATCCAGGATTAACCCACGCAGCCAAGTGGAGGCACCAATTGAATAAAGCAAAACTCCTGCCCAGTTTGAAATCGGTCCCGAAATAACCGCGTCGATCCACTCCAGGTACGGCTCTGAGACGTTCACAACCAGGCTGAAGACCAGGTACATCACCATCATAAATATCGGAATCCCCAGCCACGGATGGGTGACAACCCGATCTGCCTGCTCTGCGCGCGAGCGGGCCGGCTCCTTAGGGCGCGTGAGTGACTGTTCTACGATCCTACCCACACGCTCATAGCGTCTGTCGGCAATGGCAATCTCCAGCCCTTCGGGAACCTGCGCCTCCAGCCGCAACCGGATCGAATGAGCCCGTGCCAGTAAAACTTGGGCATCTTCGACACCGAGAAAATGTTCGAGAAGGTCTGTCTCCCCTTCGAGTACCTTTACGGCGAGCCAGCGCGGTTTAATTTGATCTGGGAGCACGAAGCGCTCTTCAATGAGCGCTCTCAGGTTCTCAATTTCAGGCTCGATCACAGGTCCATAATCGATCTGTAAAGCGGGGTTGGAGTCAGGGTTCGTCATACAATCGGGTCCGGCGTTCGTTCTTTGGATTGCTGTTTCGTATAAAGCAGTATCGCCTCCTTCAATTCTTCAATCCCCCTGCCTCGAGCGGCTACCATCCTGATCACCGGGACACCGCCCAACCCATCTGACAAGTTGTCGGTATCAATCTCGAAACCTATCGTTTCCGCCATATCAGTCATATTCAAAGCTACGAGCACTGGAAGTTGCAACTCAAGGATCTGCACTACAAGATATAAGTTCCGCTCCAGATTTGAGGCATCTACCACGACCACAACAACGTCTGGTTGCCCCTCAAGCAGAAAGTCGCGCGCCACAATCTCCTCTTCGGAATACGCCGCCAGGCTGTACGTCCCCGGGAGGTCAACGACCTCTATCAACATGCCGGCGTGTTTGTACCGACCGCTTTTCCGTTCAATCGTTTTGCCGGGCCAGTTCCCGGTATGCTGCCGCGAGCCGGTGAGTCGATTAAATACCGTGGTTTTCCCGGCATTTGGGTTACCCGCCAAAGCAATTGTCAAATCTGTATTACGTCTCATCATCATCTCTACCGGGTCGCACCGGATCAACGCCATGGAATGACATCTTTCCCCGCCTTGGAGATCGGCCTCTTCTCCATCCCCGGCCTCTTGGTCCGCCCCCGCGCCCCCAGCGGCGCCAGCCCCTCCGCCAATGTAAAAACTCGGGCATCGGCTCCAGCGGGGTGACGAATACATGATTAGCCACCCTGCGATCAAGCGCCAACTGTGATCCGCGCACCCGCAGCAATAGCGGTTGCCCGGGATCCGCCTGAATAACCGTGATCTCAGTGCCCGGGTTTATTCCCATTTCTGCCAAGCGCCGAGACCTGCGACCACGGCGCGCAAACCCAACCATGCGCACGCGGCCACCCGACGGCACATCGCTGAGAAGCCTGGTTTTATATTTGCTTTCTGTTTCTGGACTCAACACTCACTCCGTTTCGTTGTCGTGCACCAACTCGATGAGAATATGCTCTGCCACCTCACGGCCCAGAACCTGTTTCTCCCCATCCACCAGGACCGAGCGAGGTCCATCATACGGCGCTATCTCCTCGATTCGAACCCGGCAGCCGGGTCGGACTGTACGAGCATCAAGATACTCCAAGATCTCGCCATCCTCCTCGCGGATACACAGGACGACTCCATCCTGTCCGACGTCGAGATCCGAAAGCGGCGTCGCAGCCCTAACTTCAAGGACACCCTGGGAGGGCGGGATGGGGTTGCCGTGTGGGCAAAAAGAAGGGAGGCCAAGGTACTCATCCAACGCATCCGTCAACGCATCCTCGCTAACATGCTCTAACTGACATGCAAAATCATGGACTAGTTTCCATGGTAGTTCGAGGTGCTCCGCCAGAAAACATTCCCATAAGCGGTGCCGCCGCAGGATGCCGCCCGCCCGGTCCCAGCCATCAGCAGTCAGCCTCACGCCCTTGTATGGCGTGTGCTCTAGTAAACCGCGATCTTGAAGCCGGTGCACCATCTCGCTTGCGGAAACTGTCGAGATTCGAAGCCGCTCAGCGATATTTGTGACCGGAACGAGATGCCCATGACGAGAAATCTCGGCAATTGTTTTTAAATACATCTCTTCGCTCTCGGCGAACTCGTGCAACTCTTTCATGCTGGTTCCCCTAAACAACTCTGCATTCCCCAAAATGGGGAATTTTATAATTAGGTTGCCCTTATATTAACTCAAAAGGCCAACCTGACAATATGACGGGTGTCATATGCCAACAGCGACGTCCATCCCTGTAAAAGAATTCCGAACAAGCATCCTTAGGGTATTTTCGTGAAGCTAATCGATGAATTTCGAATAGCGGATACGGATTTATCTCTCTCCGCTGTTCACTCGGAAAGATACGGGCAGGGGGTGAGTTCTCCTTCTGCCGCCTAGGGGCTTGGGGGGTGGGTCAGGTCTACCGGGGTGGGAGTCGGCTCGATCACGAAGCCGCCCCGGCCGTGGAAAGTCAGGAAATTTACCCTGCCGGGCAGGAGCAGGAATTGCGCCGTGAACGGCCGCCCTACAAAATCAATTCTGACCTCATAAGGACCTGCGGGGAGGTCGCTAATAACAAAATTCTCGTTGTAATAATCATCCGGGTGTACTGTGCCTTCGGCATAGGTCCATACGTCCCAGCGCTGGTCTGTTTCAAGAGATCGAATCTGGACCAACTGCTCGCGAAGATCCCCACCAAAGGAGTTCTCTACACGACCCGCCAGGACTCCCCATCCCTCTGGAGGAACCATCCACAACTCGGGATTGCGAGTGCTGAAGTAGCGATTCTCTCCCAGTCGAACTTCAAAATGAAGATGAGGACCTGTAGCATGTCCTGTTTCACCTACCGTGCCCAGCAAATCTCCCGTCATCACGCGTTCCCCGCTCCAGACCGAGATCGATCCTAGATGGGCATATACAGTGTAGAGTTGCTGCCCCTCATAACCGAAGTCGTGACGGACCGCTATTGCAAGACCGTATGGGTCCGTAGGGTCTTCAAGCCCGCGGTACAGGCCATACCCGGCCCAGACCACCTCGCCGGAACCAGCTGCCAACACATGTGTGCCTCGCGCTGCACCCATGTCGACCCCTGTATGCATGCTCTCCGCACCGAATAATGTGCTGCCGTATCGGTATTTCGCGTTCGGCCAATTGACCTCCCCCGAGGGGATGGGGCGACCGAAGAAAAAATGGTCCTCCGTTTGTACGGCCCAGGGGACAGGGTACGGCGGGGGACGCCATGTTACTTCAGGTTCTGGAACTGTCGTCGGGAAGACCAGAGGCCGCGGCGCGGCAGGAATAGGAGCTTCCCGTCGGGCTCCTTCTGCGCTCTGTGGGGTCACTAGTAACTCAACAGCGAGCGTCGCGGTTGGCGTAACGCTCAGCTCAGGGTTACCCATCTCGGCCGATACATCAGGAGACATACAGGCGCCCAACAGCAACCCAACAAATAGGGTGATCAAACCATCGCGATAGTTCATTCTACGCTTCATTCGAGTATTTACCTTAACAACCGGGGGGCCTATCAAACCCACCCCTACATCTTGCGTCACTGGCGAGATTATCCCAATAGGAATCCTGGTATAGCGATCTCGGTTTGATTCTCGACGCTTGATACAGCCTGTCATCATCGATTCATGCGAGAATCATGCAAGAACAATGCCACGTTAGAGAGCATGTTCGGATGTCTCTTGTGCACATGTTGGATCGATGTTTAAGAATTCATGTGTGTTGAAGCCTGGAGCTTACCCTCCCTCATCTCCCATGTGATGAAATCGGTTGTTTGCTCATCTTCTTGACCGTGATCTTCCGCGCTGATATGATCACGCGCCGGAGACCTTCAGAAAATGCGCACGCAGGATGTTTGCCCTGAATCAGATCGCCTAACCCCCTTCGCCAGCCGAATCAACATCGTCCTGGTGAGTTTGTTCCTCGTTCTTGCGGCGAGCTGCGCAACGGGTTCAACCCCAGAAAATCTTCCCCCTGGTACCGCTTCTGGTGATGTAACCGCATCCGTAGAGAAAGCAACCCCGGATACCTTAAGTACGTTAAATCCTGAAATACTGCCTTCCTTCGACCCCCCTGGTGAGACCAGCGATATTTACCGTAAAGCCGATCTGCATACGATCATCCCTGACCGACCACGATTCGATATTCTAAAATATCTGGTTCAGGAAGGCGACACCTTATTCGGCATCGCCGAAAAATATGGCCTTAAAGCAGAGTCTATCCTATGGGGGAACTGGTACACACTCGAGCAAGATCCACATACGCTAAAGCCGGGTCAGGAACTTAATATCCCGCCCATCGATGGCGTCCTCTACTCCTGGTCAGAGGGCGATAATATCTCAAAGGTAGCGGACTCTTTTCATGCCGAACCGGAGGCGATTATCGAGTGGCCCGGGAATAACATCGGCTTCGATGTGGACTTCGCCAATCCGGGCATCGAGGATGGCTCTCTCATCCTCATAACCGGTGGGCGCCGCGATGCACCGACCTGGCAGATGATCACCATCACTCGCTCCAACCCGGCCGCGGCCAGCATCTTAGGGCCGGGATTCTGCGGCTCCGTGTCCAGCGGCCCGATTGGGACGGCCGTGTTCGACTGGCCGACTTCCTCGCGTTGGCTCTCAGGATACCCCTACATTCCTGGCGTCCACGAAGCGATCGACATTGGCGGTGCCATCGGACATGGCATATTCGCCTCCGATAACGGTGTCGTAGTCTATTCGGGTTGGAATAATTATGGCTACGGCTACGTGATTGTGATCGACCACGGCAATGGCTGGCAGACCCTCTATGCCCACCTCAATACGATCAATGTCGGCTGCGGGCAAGCTGTCTTCAAGGGCGGCACAATCGGCACGATGGGGATCACCGGAAACTCATCCGGCCCCCACTTGCATTTCGAAATGCGCAGCGAGGTCTGGGGTCGGGTAAATCCACACAATTTCCTGCCGTGAGCGACTGATCCCGATTTACTTGAGCTGAACAATGTGGGGCGCAAATATAGGCGCCTCACTTTTGATTCTCGCAAGGGACATGATGACAAACAGCGTCTCTACTTCTGGTTTTTATAATCGCTCGTTTGATCTTGAGTCGCAGTATTCATCGACTCAACTACTGCGCTTATTTCACCTATTCGCATGTATGGGTGCTGGAGAAGAATGATTGACACCAACACCCTGGCACAATAAAGGGAAACTTTACGATCAGAGAGGAAAGCCACTAAGCAAGATACCGTCGAATCGCGTGGCTAATAACCAACAGCACCCTGGGAACCGGGGGGGCAATTGAGGGTCGAAAGTAGTACAGTATTTGTATTCAAAGAAAGGTGTTCCTACATGGGTTTACGTGAACTCTTCCTTCTCGACCCCGCCGTAACCTACTTGAATCATGGTTCCTTTGGTGCTTGCCCAAGACCTGTCTTCCAGGCTTATCAGGAATGGCAACTCCAACTCGAGCGCCACCCGGTGGATTTCCTCGACCGAAGGACGCCCGGATTAATGGCTGCGGCCCGTGCATCTCTGGCCGAATACGTCGGCTGTGGGGCGGATGACCTGGTGTACTTCCCTAACCCCACAACAGCAATCAACATGATTGCGCGCAGCCTGAAGCTTGGTGCTGGCGACGAGATCCTAACCACGGACCACGAATACGGCGCTGTGGACCGGACCTGGCGTTTTATCTGCAATCGGCGAGGCGCACGCTACGTCAGGCGTGCAGTCCCGCTGCCAATTCCAGAAGATGAAACATTTATTGAATATTTCTGGTCCGGCGTCAACGATCACACCCGTGTGATCTTCATCAGCCATATCACCAGTCCGACGGCCATAAAATTTCCCGTAAAGGAGATTTGTGCACGGGCGCGCGAGGCCGGAATCTTAACCATTGTCGACGGCGCCCACGCCCCGGGTCAGATTCCTCTCCATCTGGCGGAGCTCGGCGCCGACCTTTACACCGGCGCCTGCCATAAGTGGCTCTGCGCACCGAAGGGAGCATCCTTCCTGTACTCTCGCCCGGAAGTGAAGGACACCCTCGAGCCTCTGGTGGTTAGTTGGGGTTGGGGTGCTGAACAACCTGGCACATCACGTTTCGTCGACTACCATGAATGGCAGGGCACACGTGATATAGCGGCCTTCCTGTCCGTTCCTGCTGCGATCGAATTTCAACACAAATATCGATGGGATGATGTGCGCCGTCGCTGCATTGAACTTGCTGCGGAGACGAGGGATCGTCTAATTGAAATTTTCGGAACCGCAAGATTGACTCAATATCAGGGGTGGGCATTGCAGATGGCTGCGGTTGAGCTTCCTGAGCCCAATCTCGATATCCAACGCCGATTGCGTGAGGAGCACAACATCGAGGTCCTTGTCCATCAGTGGCATAATCGGTCTTTTATACGTTTTTCCTTCCAAGGCTACAACGACCGCGCTGATGCCGATTCGCTGATTGATGCGGTTCAGACTCTATACGCCTGATTATCCTCTTTGTGTTAGGAAACGCCTTCGATGATGACTGTCTTTGGATTAGCATCCCTCCTGTTTGCCATTATTGTCATCTCCGTGGACAATCCCGCTTACTCCTACCGATGAAAAAACTTACGCTCGATTGGACTTTGATTACCCTAACTGGTGTGGCTATTACCTTAGCGGGCATCGCCTGGTGGAAGGGCGGCCAGGACCTCGCTCTAGAGGGGCTGCGCCAGGGCTTTCGAACCCTCGTGTCCGTCACGCCGATGCTGC
>SOIH01000046.1 GCA_004376895.1 Anaerolineales bacterium
GAACTCCAAAGAAACATTCCAGGATATAGAGGAGTTCTGCGTTTCCGTACCAAGTAGAAATCAGATAAACCACATGTGGCTAACAGCCCTCGCTGTACCGAAGGGAATAAATGAAATCGATATCGCAGGTTGGCACGAGATGTCATCAAAGATGATTGATACCCCGGGCATAAGGGAATGCCCACTCACTCTCGAATGCAGGAAAGTCCTCATGAGACAGCTATCTAGGGGGCACAGAGCCATAGTTATCGGCGAAGTTGTCGGCATAAGTATTGATACTGACATTCTCAATCTCAGCAGAGCAGAGGTCATCAAACGTTATCCTATGCATGAGGCAACAACCAATCCGAAGACAGGCTTGTACGGCCCTAGTATCCTTAGCGGGGAGTTGATTCCATCATCAGCACCATCAAAGCCAACGGCAGTTGGTCAGAAGATTCACCAGAAGACTCATGTCAGTAAGGAAGCATTGTATAAGCCCGAGGGTGAAGATGTATTGGTCAACGCCATCTGGCCGCGGCCATCGTACATCCTTATGTCCATGGATGAGCATGGTCATGCCAATGCCTTACCCGTCTCTGGCGGGCTATTAATGCATGACATGCCAAGCATCCAGGTACCTGTCCCCAAAGGCACGTTCAGCTATAAAAACATCAAACGAACAGGAGAATTTGTTATCGCCATACCTGTGCGCTCTAGTATAAGCAACTTCGAGCACATGGAAGAAAATACCCCAGATGGTTTCGAGGCAGCCGGATTTACACCTTTCAGTTCCGAGCAAATGCAAACATCAGGCTTAGAAGAATGCCCCGTCAATATCAACTGCCGAAAAGTCCTCTTGGAAGATATCCCAGGAACTGAATACGCCATACTCGTAGGGAGACCGGTCGGGTTAAGCGTAGATAAAGACCTGCCTCTCTTGGCTGCGAAGAAGGTTAAACAAGCTGCATCCCTGACGAGAAGAGCCAGTCCCGCATTAGCCACCAGAGCAATGGAGCTCTATTCACAGTACATTTACGCAGTCATGGATAAAGGTATGGTTAGGAAATGGGGCTTCCAGGATGTCAAAAATCTGAGTGTCAGACCTCTCCCAAGTTGGGGTAGCCGGTGGATGGGGGGCTGGTGGTTCGGATACCGCGACCAGATTTCCTACTGGCTCATCGAGCTTGTCGACGAAGCGTATATCTCTCCCGATGAGTTCTTCAAGATCCACGGATGGCTGCACGGTTGGCACGAACTCTTCTACTCAGAGCATGAGGAAATAAGGAATGAATTGAGAGCAAGGATAACTAAACTGATAAATATGATGGCTTGGGCTCACCGCAGCGAAAACAAATGGAATCAGGTACACGAATATCTCAGTAATTTTCCGGAAGATGGATTTTATAAATATACTGGCTGACCTGGCGGTAGGGTTTTTCTTAGGTTAAAGGAAACCGAGGTATTAGATTGAAGCAAAGCGATGTAGTAATTGTGGGGGGTGGTCCTGCTGGCTATGTAGCC
>SOIH01000055.1 GCA_004376895.1 Anaerolineales bacterium
GCAATGGGATATGGACCAGTTGTTGCCCGTATCGGTCTGTATGCTATAGTAGCGAAACTTCAGCGGAGATCCCTGGTTTTGTCAATGTGGGCATTCATCCCCCTACTTCTTCTCGTCGTGGGAATAGTATATTGGGAGATATGGGTCTGCGAGGGCGCCCATTTAGGACGCCGGTTCGTCATCTGGCTATACGACATCGCCGCCATTCGATACGAGCGGATCAAGCAGTTCGACCCGATGTGGGAGCAGCAGTTTCTGGCCGGGCCGGTAGCAAAGGTGCTTGGAACCCTTCCGAACGCATTGGTGCTGGACGTTGGTGCGGGGACCGGAAGGCTGGCACACAGTCTCTTTCAGCTGCCAAACATCCAGGCACGCGTGATCTGCATCGAGCCATCGAAAAGCATGCTTAAGCGCGGTCAAAGTCGCACACCATCGGAGAGTACCCGTTGGGTCCGCGGCTGGGCAGTCCCGCTCCCCTTCCCTGATGAAAGCTTTGACCTCATAGCCAGTTTGGAAATCCTCGAATTCACACCGCATCCCATGCAAACGATCGAGGAACTGGCTCGAGTTTTGCGACCGGGTGGCTGGTTGCTGGTCACGAACCGTGTCGGCAAGGAGGCGCGCTGGATCTTCAGGAAGACCTTCACCCGCGAGCGCTTCCCTGAAATTCTTGGGGATGTGGGTTTTGAGAATGTGGAGGTTTTTCGCTGGCAGGTTACATACGATCTAGCCTGGGCGCAGAAAAAGGGCTAAATCTATCCGCTATGGTGGTGTGTGGCCATCTCCCAATCTGAGAAAATCCGGTGCGCTGGAACTACGGATCGAGAGAAAGTTAAAACCTGCGCCGTTGTCAGACATGGATATAATGGGTCCCGTTAATCACGACTCCCGCCGGCACGACGAATCTGAGCCTTAATTTTCTTTATTAGGAATTTCGCATGCGCATCGTCCGATATCTGAAGAGACGGGGGGCGAAACCAGCCTGGGGCTGGGTTTCCGAGGATCGTGTCGGGCGGTTGGACGGCTCACCGTTTGGCCCTTATGGACGCAAAGAGGCGAAGGACCACCTGGAGCGCATCCGCCTGCTCCCGCCAGTGGAACCGGGCAAGATCATATGCGTCGGTCGAAACTACGCCGCGCATGCTGCCGAACATGATGCACAGGTGCCTGAACTCCCGCTGCTCTTTCTGAAACCGCCTTCCAGCGTGATCGGCCCAGGCGAGCCGATCCTGCTCCCTCCCCAATCAGAAAACGTTGAACACGAGGCTGAGCTTGCTCTCGTTATCGGGCGTGGCGGGCGCTGGATCCGCCCCGAAAAAGCTGCTGAGCATATCCTTGGCTTCACCGCCGCCAACGACGTCACCGCCCGCGACCTGCAACGCCGCGACGGACAATGGACGCGCGGCAAGGGGTTCGATACTTTCTGCCCAATCGGACCGTGGATTGAGACTGACCTCGATCCAGCGGATGTACTCATCACCTGCTATGTGTCCGGGCAGATGCGCCAAATGGGATCTACACGGGACATGCTCTTCCCTGTTCTCACTCTCGTAGCATTCATCTCCTCCGTCATGACATTGAACGCCGGTGACGTGATCCTGACTGGAACGCCTGCCGGTGTAGGACCGCTCCGTGACGGAGATGAAGTTACCGTTGAAGTCGAAGGCATCGGGGAATTGACGAATCCTGTGCGGTCAGAGAAAAGACAGGTCGAATGAAAATCATTTCTGGAGGTTTGTTATGGGATTAAAGCCCGATCATTGGATCGCACGCATGGCGCGAGAAGAACGCATGATTGAACCGTTTGCGGAGGGTAAAGCTCGCGAGGGTGTGATCTCCTATGGGGTCTCCTCTTATGGATACGATATCCGCGTCGCCGATGAGTTTAAGATCTTCACTAACGTTTACTCTGTAGTCGTAGACCCGAAGAACTTCGATACAGCTTCGATGGTGGACTACCAGGGAGAGGTTTGCATCATCCCGCCGAACTCCTTTGTGCTGGCGCGCACAGTTGAGTACTTCCGCATCCCCCGCGGGGTGCTCACGGTTTGTGTCGGTAAATCGACCTACGCACGCTGCGGGATCATCGTGAACGTCACGCCCTTTGAACCGGAATGGGAGGGCTACGTTACGCTGGAGATCTCCAACACCACTCCGCTGCCGGCGAAGATCTACGCCAACGAAGGCATTGCCCAGGTGCTTTTCTTTGAAGGCGATGAGGTGTGCAATATTTCCTACGCGGATAAGAAAGGCAAATACCAGAAGCAGGACAGAATCATGCTGCCGCGATTGTAGGCAAACTATTCTCCATACGTAAAATAACCAACCGGCGACTCAGGATAGAGTCGCCGGTTACGTTTTCTTCAGGTTCGGCCCAGAGCTTGTTTGAACTCCTCGACCGCCTCGTTCCTTTACACACATACCTTATGTAGAAGGTCTTACGGTTCAGGAGGTGAAAACCTAAACTCAAGGGGTATAGAATTCCGACGCGGGGTAAAAATCGAGCCAAGCCCAATCGAAAGCCGACGAACTGGGTACTCCCTGCAGGACAGAACCCTTCAAAGGTCCCTCTACTGCCCTGCCACGAGCAATGTCCCAGGTCGATCCCGTCTCCTCATCTATAAGCCCATCCCCCTCAATCCGAAAAGTCAATTCCCGTCTGTCCACGATGCGTATATAGGCATGGAAGCGCTCACCCTGCGCCCATAGGAGCACAGGAAATGGACCCAGATCATCATTAATAACACCCGCGGCTTCCACATCTTTAAAGGCGAAAGCCTTTGCGTGTCCGTCAAGAAGAAGCCCTATCACGAAATCCGGATCGAACCTCTGGCGAAACGCCCCTAGAAGTTCCGTATCGTTGACCATCACGAGTGTCTCGGGATGCGCTTCAAGCCAACTACTCCATGTGGCGATTTGCGATGGAAGCAGGAAGAGCTCGATCCCTTTACGCTCACCGAGAATTGCTCGCCCCCATGGCTGCGACCAGGTCGAAACTGTCGAGTGGTCATACCAGGTCATCGCGCTCATAAAGAGCGCGCCGGCATTCCCGAAGACTTCGGTTTCACCGTCGATGCGCCGGTCGTGCACGAGACCGGTGTAGCAAATCGGTCACCAAGTTACAAGAATAGGGATGCCCGCTAATTCATCGTTTACCATCTCGCGATGGCGCAACACTGTGATGGGATAGGCTTTGGATTCACCCTCTAGAGCGATGCCCAGGATCAACTCATCCTCATGCAGTGGTGATTCACCTGCGGTGACGAACTCGGGATCATAGACGGGGCGGATTCCATCGAAGGGGAGTAATTGCGGGAAGGAGTAGGTGTTCGGGTCGTTAATGCGTTTGTTGATCTGTATCTCTCCATCGAGTTCCACATCGGGGGTGAGCGTCACAATAGTGTCATCAGCCTCCGTGGCAGAGAGATTGCGATCCGCCGAACCAGAGGTCGGCTCTACGACTCCAGTGGAGCACGCAGCAGCAGCGAAGATGATTAAGAGGATCTCTCGTTTCCAAATCATGCGCCTATTGTACCGTGTAACCCCTGGCCGATTGTGAAAAACCCCTCATGGTTGATTTACTTGGATTCACACGAGGGCACTCGCTTTTATTCATCGTGGAGGACAAGCTCTCAAAGCTGGATAGCACTTTTCGCGATTGAACAGATTGCTCCACTAATGCATCACCTGATGATTCCCCACTACGATTCGACCACACTCTCATGGCGAGATAGAATACAAAAGGAATATGAAAGAAAGGGAGGTTGATCATGGTCATCGTGCATGTTTACGTTCATGTGAAGGCGGAGGAAGTCCAAGCCTTCCGTGATGCTGCATTAGAGAATGCCCGGAAAAGCGTCCAGGAGCCGGGAATCGCACGTTTCGATGTCATCCAACAACAAGACGATCCCGACAGATTCATCCTGGTCGAGGTCTACCGCTCTGAAGCGGACATCGTCAAACATAAAGAAACACAACACTACAAAATCTGGCGTGAAACCGTAGCGGAGATGATGGCAGAGCCACGCCGGGGTGTGAAGTTCACCAATGTCTACCCCAGTGATGAGCGTTGGGATTGAGCATGCGTTTTGAATTCGCTACGGCAAACCGCGTCATATTCGGTGCTGGCGCACTGGCTGAGGTTGGCGAACTTGCAAAGGAGTTCGGCGGGCAAGTCCTGGTTGTCACCGGGTCGGATCCCGATCGCGCTGCCCCTCTCCTCTCAATCCTAAAAAAGGCGGGGCTTAAATCTAAGGTCTTTTCCGTTCCAGGCGAACCTACCGTCGCCCTTGCCAAAGAGGGTACAAGGATCGCTCATGAGGCTGCCTGCGATCTGGTCATAGGTTTCGGCGGCGGCAGCGCGCTCGACGCGGGCAAGGCCATCGCCGCACTGACGACAAATGGGGACGACCCGCTCGATTTTCTTGAGGTGATCGGGCGAGGTATGCCACTCACAAAACCCCCGCTGCCCTTCATCGCCATTCCAACCACCGCCGGCACCGGCTCTGAAGTCACCCGCAACGCCGTCTTAGCCTCAAAAGAACACCGCGTCAAAGTCAGCCTGCGCAGCCGGGAAATGCTTCCGCGCGCAGCCCTGGTCGATCCTGAATTGACATTCTCGGTGCCGCCGTTTATCACTGCCAGCACAGGTCTGGACGCGCTCACGCAGGTCATCGAGCCCTATCTATCAAAGCGACGGAACCCGCTCACGGATGGTTTTTGCCGGGAGGGAATGAGACGCGCGGCGCAATCGCTGCGGCGAGCCTATGAGAACGGCAAAGACACCGAAGCGCGGACCGATATGTCACTTGTCAGCTTGATGGGTGGGCTGTCATTGGCGAATGCGGGATTGGGCGCAGTGCACGGCTTCGCCGGTCCCTTCGGCGGAATGTTCGACGCAGCGCACGGCGCGACCTGCGCCGCGCTCCTGCCCCACGTCATGGCCGTTAACC
>SOIH01000086.1 GCA_004376895.1 Anaerolineales bacterium
GTGGGTGATACGAACACTTGATCCACGTCTGGGCGCTCAGCTAATTCCGCAGCCGAAGTAAACACCTGTTGAGAGCCATATTGCATCCCTGTCATCCCATAATCATCGAACCATGTGGGACCGTTGACTAATGCATCGCTCAGCATACTGGCGTGAAACACAAGCATGAGCCCGAAGATCGAGAAGGCAATTGTGTCCGAATCCCAGATACGTTCAAGAGCGGTGAGAATGGCGAAAAAACCAAAGGAAATGACGATGGCAGCAGGAAATAGAAAAACCAAAACGCGTGTGATACCAATTGTGACGATTGCACCACCAAGTGGTGAGACCAAAATGAGAAGCCCAACGACTCTGAATTCTGGTTTCCGAAGGTTCCTTATGAGTACAAGTAGGCCTATTAAAAACAAGGGGAGGAAGAGAAGATGGATATGGCCATAACCTTTCATAATATGACGTGATAGGTCGTTTGGATTCGGGGAAAACCAATAGTATGGATTAAGTCCCTGTAAATAATTCAACACAAAGATCTGGATCTTTTTTATCAGTGGGAGAGCATCGAACCAGTAACTACCCAGCATGCGTAGTTGGAAATATGCCTCCTCGCTATGGATGTTTTGAAACCGTAGATAGGGTAACAATAAGAAGAGGGCAAGGAAGAATCCCTTAATCAGGGTCGCGAGATTCTTGCGGTGGTAAGACCAATCACTGATGAGGAGCAAAATTCCAATGGAAAACAATATGATCTGTCCCCCGCGATAGCTATAGAATGCGAGGGCAGCGAAAACAATCACAAGATATAGATAACGCGGATTTTCGAGCCGATATCGAATATAGAAATAAATCATCCAGATGAACGTCGAGACAAACAATACTGTCTCAAAAGCAGTTCGAGAATGTAAAAACCAAGCCGGGAGTATTGAGAAAACTAGCAATCCTATCCAGCTATGACGGAAATTAAAGGCTTTTTTTAATATTAGTGATATCGCATAGGCGGCGGACAAGCTTATGAGCGCTGACACTGCCCGGGTTATGAAGATGCTCTTTCCGAAGAGCAGATAGGGGATGATCTGGATATAGACGCTTAAACTCAGATTATAGAGCATTGAGTTTTCAAAGTATGTCGGCAAAAAAACGCCATCATACCCGTAAAAGCCATCTCGAACAAAGTCAGAGGCCAGAACAGTTTGGACTGCCTCATCAGTAAAGAAATAGATGGGATAGTCAGCGAGATTAATAAGACGGCACGCGGCATACACCCCAATGGAAGTTGCCATAAGCGCTTGACCAAAAGTAATTTTCCGGAAGGGAAGCCAACTCGTGTCGAGTGTCCTAAACCTTTGGACTGTTCGCGTCAAGAGCCCTGGTTTGGTATCTGTAGAGCCCGCAGTTTCTTTACGAATTTCATTTACTCGCGTCGTATCTTGTGGCTCTGCTTCGTCAGGGCTAGGGATGGATGAAACTTTGGGACGATCATCCGCTTGATGCAACTGTGATTGTTCGGGAGAACGTGGTTCTCTAAACTCCTCTTGGAGCGATTCAGATTCATCATCTAGATCGTCCCCCCCTATATTCTTTCCTCGCCTCAAGAGTGCGATGCATAATACGATACCGACAAGGGATAAGCTGAATCCGAAAAGAACGTCGAGAGGAAAGTAGCGAAAGGTGTAGTGGTGATCGCCTTGTGGGGCTACAACTTCGAGATTTATATCACTTACCAGTTTGATGATTTCCCCGTCACGAAAGGCCAACCAACCCGGGAATGTATTCTCGCGAAGGATCAACCGTCCGGGCTTTTGTGTTGAACAATGAACATCGATAAAACCACCGCGCGAATCAGCTGTGCATGGGATGAACTCGTCAACGCCAGATTGGATGTATGCATAAAATACATCTGAGTATTCAACTACTCGAATCTCGTCAACCATCGTGATGATTTCACCCGTTTCAATCTCTTCCTGAGGTGAGAAAGCCCGATAAGAGGGCGGTGGATTCTGCCTATATTTCCAGTGCCATGGACGGAATAAGTTGGTTACCTTATGCCCGTCTTCAATCAGTTCAAAAGGCCAGTGATGTGAATTGCTAGGTGATTGAATCCACGCGGAACCTGGATTGGGTATGGCTGAACCTAGCTGTTGAAAATCGGGGGAAATCTCCCTCAGCTTAAGCCAGCCCTGCCCGAATCTGTAAGCGTTGATTAGGTTGAGTGAGAGTGGGATAGCAAGGAGGATCAAAATGATGGGGATTTGGTGACGGGAACCCTTCTTGTTTTCCAGTGACAACTTTGGCCAACTGATTCCAGTGAGACGATCGAGACTTATGGCGGCCATACTCAGAACCAAAGGGACCAAGAGGCCTGCGACGAGTGGAGGGTAGCGATACATACCCATCACCGTAGGGAGTTTATTAGACAAGAAGAGAACAAGCTCTTTGCTTGAGAGAATTAAGACAAGAATGGAGGCAAGCGCAAAAAATACGAGCGGCTTTCTTTTTTTGGTTGGGGTTAACCATAACGCGGACACTGCAAGAATGATCGCGGGCCAGCCAATGTAATTGATATAAATGGCTGGGAAAAGCATTTTTCCTAGCGAATCACTACGGAAGAATGGAATATCCCGGATGATTAGATTAAGAAGGGTGTACTCCATACGCTGAGCTGCGCGGAAGGTAATATCGGCCCCTTTTTCAAAGTTGGGCATGAAATGCAATGTAGGCACCAACAGGATCCCGCATATTAGCAGCGCAAGCACGATGGCAAGCACGAATTGCTTAAATTGCCTATTGGGTTTCAAGTTTTGATTAATGGAAAATACGACGAAGGCGGGAAAGATGCCGAAGAGGAGACCGACTTGAGCGTACCCCTGTCCTGAGAGTAGGGCAAGGGCTAATGTGACAGCTAAAGCGACCATTGAGGAGCGCTGCCGTTTGATCGCCAAGTTGACTCCAGCCGCAATTACAAGCGAACAAGAGGCAGTTGAGAAGACAATCCCCAATAAGCCAAGTTCCATACGACCCGCTAAGTGACCTCCAACAACAGCCATTCCCGCTGACCATAAACGAGCGATAGGTCCAAGATTTAGCGAACGCGCGATCCACCATTGAGCCCAGCCAGCCATAGCCAAGCTGAGTATTAAGGTGATCTTGGCGCCATTGAGTGTGCCCCAAATCAGCGTCGTAGCGACCACCAAGGGATGTAAGAAAGCGGAATGAGTTTCAGCAAATGTAGGGAATCCTCCGTTCATGGATCCGTTCCACAGCATACATGGCCCACATTGTCCTAAGAGTTTCCAAATCGTATTTGGCTGAATTGTCAGGGAAAAATCGCCACCGTGAGGGATAGCTGAGGGATCGAAGTTTAAGAAATCGCGCCCTACCCAAAATGCCCATGCTGTGATGAGACCAAGTTCGATCAAGGACAATGGTGAAATCTTTAGAGTGAGAGCTTGATGCTTAACCCAGCGGAAGCCCCGTGCGAACAGCGAGCTTAGAGGTCGGATTACTCTCATGGCTGGTCTGGGGATTCACATTGGTACATAATTATGACTTTTAGTTGGGGGCAACTAAGTCGTGGTAGAAAGTCTGTTTTAGCGATCCCGAGAAAAATGGTTATACAGGTTGAATGGAAAGGAACAGGTGCGGATCGATCCTCTAAACGTTGGCATTTATTACTGAAACCTGTCCGATCACCGACGATTTGATCGTATTCCGTAGGCATTTATCGGACATTTCTCCCCGCCATATTCTCATGCATACCCAGATGAGTGACATGGCTCTATGGTAGTGGATGAATCGTCAGAGTGAAGCCCTTACTTCAATCCCAACTCCAACCTTGAAATCACCAACCGCTGTATCTCGCTCGTACCTTCATAAATCTCTGTGATTTTTGCGTCGCGGAAAAAGCGCTCGATGGGCAGCTCTTTTGAGTAACCCATCCCACCGTGGATTTGAACGGCGGCGTGTGCGCAAAACATCGCCGTTTCCGAGGCGAAGAGCTTCGCCATGGAGGCTTCAAGCGTATAACGTCCCCCCTTCTCCTTGGCGTTCTGCTTAGCCAGTGCCGCGTTATAAATCAGCAGCCGGCTGGCTTCGATCCGCGTTTTCATATCCGCGAGCTGAAAGGAGATTCCCTGGAATTGGCCGATCTTCTTGCCGAAGGCCTCTCTCTCGCGTGCGTATTCAAGGCTGGCCTCATAGGCTGCATCGGCGATACCGAGTGCTTGAGATGCGATCCCTATCCGGCCAGCGTCGAGGACGGTCATCGCAATCTTGAAGCCTTCACCCTCTTCTCCCAGGCGGTTCTCCACTGGGCAGCGGTAGTCTTCGAAGACGATCTCACTGGTTCCAGAAGCACGAATCCCCAATTTGGGTTCGGGTTTCCCAAGGCGATATCCAGCTTGGTTGGCTTCGATGATGAAAGCTGTCACGCCTCTGTGTTTCTTCTCCGGGTCGGTCATGGTGAAGAGCAGAACGTAATCCGCTTTCGGTGCGGAAGAGACCCAGGATTTCAGTCCGTTGATGACATAGACATCCCCGTCGCGCACGGCGCGCGAGCTCATCGTTCCGGCATCCGAGCCGGACATTGGTTCGGTGAGTGAGTACGCACCGATCGCCTGCCCTGAGGCGACGGGTTTTAAGTATTTCTTTTTTTGCTCATCGGTTCCAAAACGCAGAAATGCATAGCAATATAGCGAATTGTTTACGGACATGATCGTGCCGTGCGCGGCATCGGCTTTGCAAATCTCCTCCAGCGCCAGCACATAAGAAAGGGTATCCATCCCCGCGCCGCCGTATTCCTCGGGAACTTCGATCCCCATGAAGCCCATTTCGCCCATTTTACGGATGGTATCGATTGGGAAATCGCCGCTCTCGTCGAACTCGGCGGCGATGGGTGCGATTTCATTCTGTGCGAAATCGCGCGCCGCTTTTTGGATCATCTTATGCTCTTCGCTCAATTCGAAGGAAGGACCTGATGCCGTCATGCCAGACCTCCAGTTGGGTTGATATGGGTTGGGTTGATTATATAGCAGGAGTGTTGGGAGGGTCTAATCGGATTATGTGCGTCGGGGTATTATGGGAGACCTGCAGGGAATGGAGAGATCAGGGGATATTGATCTCGGTCTCGCAGGATTTGTGGCCGCTATCCGTACCCGCACCGCCGTCGCAGATGTCGGTATCCTGGCTGCCCTTGAGGCTGTCATTCCCGTCCTGACCGAGAAGGATATCATTGCCCTTCTGCCCGTCCAGGCTATCGTCTCCGCCACCACCGACGATGCAATCATCACCATCACTTCCGCGGATGTTATCGTTTCCTGCAGTGCCTAGAATCAGATCATTACCCGCCGTCCCGTCACCGGCAACGACAATGTTAGTCAGGTTGAGGCTGCTGCACTCCGAGGGTTTGAGATCATTGGCGGTGATGGAAAAGCTGTCATCATCCAAACGCGAGGCGGGAACGCTGTTCGCGGCGGCGAAGGCCGAGGCAGCGTTAATAGCAATCAGTACGATCAAGATGATTCCCGCCATGCGTAATATATTGGACGGTTTCATCCCTCTTCGCCCTCCTGTTGATCATCGGAGGTTTCGTCCGCTTCTGGTGAACTAACGTCCCCATCATCAGGTTCTGTGACCGTCAGGAGGAAGCGATATGTAATGTCTCCCTCCTGCAGGAGGTATGTGTGATGGTCAGCTTCGACATGGTGAAAGATCATCGAACCGGTTTTCTCAGCAAGCTTAGCAAGATCTTCGAACCGATCTACCTCAACATCAGCACTCGTAGTTTTTCCGGGCAGCTCCCGAATATCCAGCAATACTTCATTGAATTGGATTCGAATATTCTCGCTTGGGCTTTTCATCGAGGCGCGCAAGAAGGGATATAGAATTGCGGCGATGCCGAGCAGGGACACACCAAACGTCACACCGGCTATCCAGCGCGCCGTTTGAACTGTGGGTTTGAGACCCAGAATGTTCAGCGTTGCCGGGATCTGTCGCTGGCGGGGCAGGAAACCGGACTGAACAGGCACGAGAGGGTCGGTTCCTTCTCCAAACGGATCGCTACCTGCTAGGTAGAGTTGGATCTCATCCAATTGGAAGCTTAAGCGCGGCACGAATGTATCCTCGAAGGCTTGATCTCCAAGGTTGCCCTGGACGTTCACCTCTGGGATGATGTCCACGTTAAACACCTGTCGCTTGAGAGCGGTGTTTGTCTTCAGCCGGTCGACGAGCGTCAAGATGTATCCGAGGTTGATCGTGACTTCAGTTGAAAAGGACTCGCCTTGGAATTCCGTATCTGGAGAGAGCTCAATTTGACGCCGCCATCCATTAGGTTCGCTGACCTCGAGCAAGATATGATAGCTTCCCACGAGGTCTTTTGTCTCTGGAGTGGAGAGTTGATAGTTAAAGGTTAAATCAAACTGGTGTGTCAGGGCGTGAAAGATTGCATCGCCCGTTTTAATCTTGCCCTCGTCATAAACACTTGGCGAGCCAACTGCCTCGTATGAGAAAGTCCCCCTGTGATCATAAGGGATGTCAGCGGGGACTGACTGCGCTAATGGGTTGGTGAATGCAAAGACGCCGAGCAAGATAGCTCCCAGCAGGATTGCAAAAAGGGCGAACATCGTTCCTTCCATATATCCCGAAAAGTTAGGGGACATGCTTCGCTTCGTCACCGTCTGTTTATCTTTCTTGGGCTGTTCCTTACCCAAAAGTGAATTGCGCGAAAATGTTAGTAGAACCATAAATCCGATTGCAAAGGAAAGCAAGAAAATACCCAAAGATGAGCGCAATTTCAGGATGATATTCGCTGCACTGGGGAGGTGGATCCAGGATTTGCCGATAAGCTCCGATGATGTCGGCTCGTATGAATCGATCCAATCGTTGTTGTCGCCCTTGAATTGGTAGGTATCCCCTGTTCGTTCGATAATTCGATGGATGACCGGACCAATTATTGGGTGGCGATACGTCACGACATCTCCAACTTCATATATCCGTTCCTCGTGGGCAACAACCAAATCTCCATAATGCAGGTTGGGCTCCATGCTCGCGCCGGCTATCATGATATATGAAGCTTGCCCACCGAACTGAACCGGCGCGAAAGTGAACCACAATGCCGCCATGAGCACCAGGATAAGCGCCGAAAGCAGTGATTGAGAAAGTCGTGTATTCAGCTTCATATCAATTTTGTGCCAGGGGGCACAATCACTGCAAGAGTGAGTGTGCCCCGATAATGACACAGCCCTTTGCGGATAAGGGTAAAACCTAGTCCGCAGCGATGACTCGCAGGTTGCCGGCCGCTGATACGGACTGTGAAAGTCCTGTACAGCTCACGCTCGTCCCGCCGGACACCGTGCAGGTTGTCCAGGTGGATCCATCAAGAGTGATATGGACCTCAGTGGCTGCCGCGTTCAACGTGAAGTCGACGCCATCGATGTCAGAAGGGTCACCGTCACCGTCAAGATCGTACACGACGTTGGTGATGGTGTACCCACTGATGGCGCCGCTGCCGTCGCCGGCGTAGGTGGCCGGCACAGTGTTAGCAGCAGCGAAGCCATATACGGATGCAGCGAGGATGAGTGCAAGAACGAGCATTCCGAAGCTACGGGGTCGAAAAATTGATTTCATAAATAAACCTCCTTAGAAGTGGTTTGTCGTCTTCGACAAGACTTTGTTTCACCTCCGATATTACTAAAGAAAATGATCCTTTAACCTTACGGGAACCTAACGCAAGGTGGATGAAAGGTGACCTCTTTTCCGGCCATCTTCGTGCTTGGGGATGCAATACCAATACTGTTGGATATACACCAAGTCTAGCCCTTGGCGAATGTTGAAATGTCGGGGTAGATGCTTTGACCGTGCTTTCTGCAACGGGTACAATGACCCCATTCTCGTTTCGTGGAGGTGAAGGTGCCGACGAAGGGTAAAGGTGAAATCGCGCAGGCGATTACGGTGGAAATCTTCAGTCATCTAGTTGACCTCGCCGCGCTTGAATTGCCGCCCGAGGAAGGGGAATACCTGCGTAAAGAATTAAACGAACAGCTTCGGGCGATTCGCGAGTTGGAGGCGATCGAAGTCTCTGAAGACATTCCCATCACCTCCCACGGAGTCCCATATTCAGCAGCGATCATGCCACCCCTGCGGGAAGACATCATCGAGAGATGCCCTGAAGCAGATGACATCCTCGGCCAGGCTCCGGAGGTGGAAGAGCGCTATATTGTCGTGCCAGACATCCCATCCGAGGCGCTGGAATGACGGAACATCTGTGTGATCAACCCGCACATGAGCAGGTTCGCCGGATTAAAGGTGGGGAGATCTCGGCTATTGAGCTCTTGAAATCGACGCTCGAGCGGATCGATGCAGTTGAAGGCCGCCAAGCCACTACCGAACCATCCACTCCCAACCCCACAGACTTGGAGAAAGTGCACGCCTTCATTACAGTGACTCGCGAGCGCGCTTACGCCCAGGCAGAGTCTGTCGACCGAAAGATCGCCGCGGGCGAAGATCCGGGTCCATTGGCGGGCGTGCCTCTGGCTGTGAAGGATATCTTCTGCGTGAAGGACACACCATCTACCGCAGGCTCGAAGATCTTGGAAAACTTTATTGCCCCCTACAGCGCTACGCCGGTAAGACATTTAGAGGATTCCGGTGCCGTTGTCGTAGGCAAGGTCAATCTGGACGAATTCACCTTCGGTTCTTCGAACGAGTCATCCGCGTTTCTGCCACCGGTCGGGAACCCCTGGGATCCCGCCTACGTCCCTGGTGGATCCTCGGGAGGCAGCACAGCCGCGGTTGCTGCAAGTGAAGCGGCAATCTCGCTGGGGACGGACACGGCTGGTTCGATCCGTCAACCGGCGGCTTTTTGCGGTGTCGTTGGCATGAAACCGACCTATGGCCGTGTATCTCGATATGGCTTGATCGCCTTCGCCTCTTCATTGGACTGCCCGGGTCCTGTCGCCCGAAATGTGACCGATACGACCTTGATGATGAATGCCATCGCTGGACCTGACCCGCGCGATGCGACTGCTGCGAACGCCCCCGTGCCGGATTACAGCCAGGGCTTGACGGATGGCGTGAAAGGGTTGCGCATCGGTTTATCGCCTGATTATTTCAAACTGAAATACCCGGATCCAGAGACTGGAGAACTTATCGAGCAGCCGATCTCGCCAGAGATCGAGGATGCTGTCCTGGCGGCAGCTCAGACTTTCGCTGAGATGGGCGCCGAAATCATCGAAGACGTTCCGATGCCCAACACACACTACGGCATCCCGGTCTATTTCGTGATCTCTCGTGTCGAGGCGGCTTCTAATTTGCATCGATATGACGGCGTGAAGTACGGGTACCGTTTTCCAGACGATGAGGAGAATCTCCGCGAGCTTTACAAAAAAACGCGTGGGCGGGGGTTTGGGATACAGCCAAAATTGCGGATTTTAATGGGGATGTATGTCTCCGCAGAGCAATATGAAAAAGGACATTACGAGCGTGCGCTGCGGGTGCGCACGTTAATCCGAGACGATTTTGAGCGCGCATTTGATCCAAGCGGTTCCTATAATCTGGACTGCCTGCTCACAGCGACGACACCGACAACCGCATTCAAGCTCGGTGCGGTCTATGGCGACTCGGTGCTCATGCAGTACGCAGACTTGTTGACTGTCCCGGCCAATCACGCCGGCGTTCCTGGGTTATCGATCCCTTCGGGTTTTGGGGAGAATGGCTTGCCGATCGGAATCCAATTCATCGGTCCGGATTTCTCTGAAGCGGCATTGCTTCGCATAGGTCGTTCCTACGAGATAGCAACCGAGGCAGAGGCGTGGCGCACCCTGCGACCGAAGATTATCGAAGGTTTGTAGGTTTCATTAAATTGGCAACTATGAAATGGAGTGAATACACATGGATGGGATAAAACGCTTATACGGCCTTAGCCTGTGGATCTTGATCCTTCTTCTGCTTGTCGCGCCTCTTGCGGCTTGTGGACGCCAGCCCGAGGCGCCTCCAGATGTGGCAGAAACGGAGGAGATCGGGGAGGAAGTAGGTCAGGGAAAAGATCTGCAGTGGGATTCCCCTCCTGAGCTCACCATTGACATCGAGAAGGTATATATCGCCACACTAATAACAGAGAAGGGTGAGGTGAGAGTTGAGCTATTCTCACAGGATGCTCCAATAACGGTCAACAACTTCGTCTTTCTCGCCGAACAGGGCTTCTACAATGAAACGAATTTCCACCGGGTGCTATCGGGATTTATGGCACAAGGTGGAGATCCTACAGGCACTGGCGCGGGGGGGCCGGGTTATCAATTCGAGGATGAGATCGTCCACGGTGTTACGTTCGACCAGGAAGGGCTGCTGGCGATGGCGAACAGTGGTCCTGGTACAAACGGCAGCCAATTTTTCATTACCTTTGGCCCAACCCCCTGGCTCAATGGCATGCATACCATCTTTGGGAAGGTCATCGAGGGCATGGATGTCATCAATGCGTTAACACTGCGTGACCCGGCGGAAGCTCCGGACTTTCCAGGCGATCGTCTGATCCGGGTGGAGATCGAGGCTGTTGAACACGGCGAGTTGCCCACGCCAACACCCTTGCCGGAAGCGGTGATTCCCGTGCCTGAGGACGGACGCCCGCTCGCGGAGATCCCGCCTGCGGAAAGAGAAGGGCTTTATAACGGCATGCCTGAGCTGGTCATTGAGCTGGATAAGGAATATACGGCTATTATCGTGACTTCTAAAGGTACGATTCGAGTAAAGCTCGAACCGCTTTCAGCTCCGGTGAGCGTGAACAATTTCATCGTCCTGGCGAATCTTGGCTATTGGGATGGTTTCCCGATCAACAACACGCAGTCTGAGGCCTACTTCAGGACGGGTTCCCCCGGCAGCCGACCCGATAGTGATATCGGATATACGCTTCCATCTGAGAATGGAAGTTTAACTACAGAAGGTGCGGTCGGATTCTGGTTCCGCCAGGATGTGCTGGCTTCCAGCGGCAGCCAATTGTTCATCATCCTTGATGACCTGCCGGGAATGGAGGAGTTCTTCACCGTTTTTGGGTATGTAACTCAAGGAATTGAAGTAGCGGAGGCGCTTACGCTGGAGGACCAGATCGTCCGTATCACGATTGAAAGCAATTAGGAACCAGCGACTGGAAATTGGAGTTTCATCGATGTCAGATTACGAAGCCGTCATCGGTCTCGAGACCCACATCCAACTGAATACTGATTCGAAGATCTTCTGCGGGTGTAAAGCGGATTCTTGGGGTGACCCGCCCAACACGAATATCTGCCCCGTTTGCACCGGGCTGCCGGGTGTTCTGCCCGTACTCAATCGATCTGTTGTGGAGAAGGCGGTGCTGCTGGCTTCTGCGATGCGCGCCGATTCGATTCAACCGCGTTCGTACTTTGCCCGCAAGAACTACTTCTACCCCGATCTTCCCAAAGGGTATCAGATCAGCCAGTACAACGAGCCGTTGGCGTTGGGGGGATTCATGGATGTGCCGCTTCCAGAGGGTGACCAGCGTCGGGTCACGATCACCAAGCTTCATATTGAGGAGGATGCCGGAAAGACAGTCTTGCAAGCGGGCCGCAGGCTGATCGATTTCAACCGCTGCGGAGTTCCACTGGTAGAGATGGTCACGGGTCCTGATTTGAGGTCGGCTGATGAGGCGGCGCAGTATCTCATTCGATTGCGGCAGCTCTTGCGTTGGCTGGGGATTTCCGAAGCGGATATGGAGCGCGGCCATCTTCGCTGCGATGCCAATGTGTCCATTCGCCTACGAGGTTCGGATGTGCTCAATCCAAAGACGGAAACCAAGAATGTTAACTCGATTGAGAATGTGCGTGATGCCATCCAAGCTGAGATTAAACGCCAGATACGTGAAGTAGAGGCAGGCCGCACCATTGAAGCCTGGACATTGGATTGGGATGAGGACAGCGGGACGCTGCGCAAGCTGCGCGCCAAGGAAACCGAGGCGGATTATCGGTATTTCCGTGAACCGGATCTGCTCCCGATCGAGCTGGATGAGATCTGGCGGGACGAAATCCTATCCGATCTCCCTGAACTGCCGCTGGAGCGACGGGCACGTATCGCCGAACAGTACGACATCCCGATCTACGACGCTGAGATTCTCACCGAGGAACGCAGCCTGGCGGATTATTTTGAAAAGGCTGTTGAAGTGTATGACGGCGAGCCGAAGACGGTTTCGAACTGGTTGATGAATGATGTGCTGCGCATCATTCGCAGCAAAGGAGTCAAGGCGGGCGGTCTCCAATTACAACCTCACCATATGGTAGCAATCATCCGCATGGTCGACGAGAAGAAAATAACGACGAACACAGCAAAGTCGCTCCTGGATCAAGTTGAGAAGACAGGAAATACCCCCATAGAAATCGTTGAACGCGAGAACCTGGCGCAAGTGTCCGATGAAGGCGCTCTGCGTCAGGTGATTGCAGAGGTAATCGCTGGGAATCCTGATCAGGTGAAAACGTATCGCGCCGGAAAGGAAACGGTGATCGGCTGGTTTGTGGGGCAGGTCATGCGCGGGACAAAGGGCAAGGCGAATCCCCAGCTAGTCCAGGAGCTTCTAGGGGATATGCTCGCCGAGGAATAGCCGGGAGGCAGCCATGCAGAGCAGTCCTCGGATGGGTGGGGCCTGATGGCGGGTACCGTGAAGGGGATCCGAGAGCCGGACGCGGATTGCGCGCCCCATAAGATTGGAATCTTTAGTTTGTAGACTCATACGGTATCCGGCTGATACGTACATCGGCTTCAAATCGGTACGCGATTGTAGGGCGGCGCTGACAGTCTCTCCGTTATCCAGGAGAGGTGTCCAGACGCCGCGTTCTTTTTCAACTGGTACCTGCTCAGGCTCGTCGCGGCATTGTCATTCTGGGGACCGAAGCGACGAAGGATGTCGATTTTCGCTTAAGATAGCTTCCGTCTGGGAACTACGAGATTCTTCGCTCCCTTCAGTTGCTCAGAATGACACTCCTGAGTTGTTACTTCAGCTGAGAGTGAATCAGTAGGGGGAAGGCTCCAATCTGGGGTGGCAGGTATGGATGTTAAAAAAAAGAGGGCATCGAAACAACCTGGAGATATTCTTGTTCGTAAAAAAACAACTACCGGCAGGGAAGATCTCCACTGCCGGTATCCTGGCTATAAACGAAGAAAGTGAAATATGATCTTTAGTCTTGCGGAAAGATTATCGCTATTAGCTTCCGAAGATCAGGAACATCGAGACGAGTGAAAGGAAGACCGCCACGAAGAATCCAATCGCAGCCATCTGGTGGTGCTTCTGGTTGCGGAAGTTGATCATCTCCAGGTAGTTGTTGAAATCATCAATGGTCTTCTTGGTGATCTCATCCGATTCGGCTTCGCCCGGTTCTCGATCACGATCCCTATGTGCAAATGTTCGCAGGGGCTCCCCTGAGAGTCGCCATTGCATATAGGCTAGATAGGCGAAAATCGCAGCGAGTATGAACCAGATCGGGAATATTACTGTCGTCATTATGCATTCCTCCAGAACCCTTACCTTAAGTATATGGCAGGACCATGAGATAGAAGATAGTACAGATTCGGCTTCAACGCAATTGAACCGCTCATCCTATCGTGGTATTTTTCCTATTATTTCTTTAAACTCAACACATAAATTTCAGAGGGAGAAAAAAAGACTGACAGCACCTCGGGTTTGAATTTCAGGGCACGAAATCGTAAGCGATGAAATCTCCGACCGGGCGCACAATCTCCTCCGCAGCAGCCCCAACGCTACCTATCATGAGTGCCCAATCACCGCGGCTTCCAGTGAGATAAAGATAATCCTCGCTATTGACCCAGCGAAATTGCACCCCGTTGCCTAGCGGCTGCGGTGGTTCCCCGATTGCTCCAAGCTGAAGGTCCATCGGGCCCACAGAGTATACAAAAGCTGAGCTATCGGGTGACCATCCAACCCAGCGCAGATTTCCGGTTGTATAGACGATCTCGCTGCCGCCATCTTCGTCAGCGAAGACGAGATGTTCATCATTTTGCTCAGTTCCCGGACGCATGAAGGCGACCTTGTTGAGATCAGGCGCAATTACGGGTGCGCCGAAAGCCTGTGTGAAGAAGGATTGACCATCGATCAAGGCCGTCTGGATCGGTGGTTTGCCATCCACGGATAGGATCCAGACCGTGCTTGTGGGATCAGGAGCCAATGGATCTTGTGAGGGGATCACCACGGCGAAGTGTGAAGAATCGGGAGACCAGACTGGCTCCGGGTAGTAGGAATATTCACTATAGGTCATCACCGCCGGAAAGGATAGGAGTTCTGGGTTCAAATTCGAGCCATCTGAATCGGAGAAGCCAATACTTGTAGCCTGAATGATTGCTAACTTTGTCCCATCTGGTGAGGGATAGAAATCGCCGCCACTTCCGGGAGCAAGCAATCTCTCCAGCGATGCCGCATCCACGTCAAAGGACAATAAATCGTCGTTTTTTAAGAGGCCTGGACCTTCGAAAGTCGCCTGGGTGTTGAATAACAGCCGATGTGTACCAGAGAGGAAAGCCATTTGGCTGGGCAGGAAGTGATGGGCTTCCTTAAGAGGATAAAGCGAATCGAAATCGGCTTGATCCAGGATTACCTGGTCACCGCTGCCGTCTGCATTTACGACGCGCAATTCAAAGACACCACTCTCAAAGTCGTTATGTACGTATGCGACGAAAACACCATCGCTCGATAATATGACCCGATCAGCGTGCCCGGTGTGGGAAAGCTGCCGCGGTGGATCTGCCCCCTCGATTAACCAGACATTTCCCGCGCTGGTGTAGGTGATGCGAAGGACCCCGGTGGGAGTGGAGGGCTCGGGTCGGGTAGCAGAGTCGTCCGGCTGCTCCGTTCCTAGTTTTTCAGGCGTTTGGAGAGGATTGGGAGTGGCGAGTCCTTTCGAAACTACCTCAAGCGTGCCTGCGACTGCAGTCGCAAGGCGAGCAGAATCCGGCAAGTCTGATCCGGACGAAGAACAGGCGGAGAGGGTAAAAAAAAGTGTAGCAATGCTCAAGGCGAAAGTCGATTTAGACATCGGGTTTCACCTCCTCTGGCTCCGCGGATTATACACAAGATCGCCGTTGGCCGGCTCACTCGATGTGACATTTGATGAGATAGAGCTATTCTAAAACATGTCATTTCGAACCCCCGTAGGGGTGAGAAATCCCTGAAGCGACTCAATTGTTAGTTCAAGGATCAAA
>SOIH01000063.1 GCA_004376895.1 Anaerolineales bacterium
TATTCCAGCGATTGGTGGCGGAAGTATGTGTTGTATAGATCGGCATAATGCCCGCCTTCTGCCATCAATGAGCTGTGCGTTCCATCCCCGATGACTCTACCGCGATCGATGATGATAATTCGGTCCGCATTCTGGACAGTCCACAAGCGGTGGGCGATGACCACGGAGGTGCGCCCGCGCATCACTTGCTGCAGCGCACTCTGGATCTGCGTTTCTGTGAAGGGATCGACACTGGCTGTGGCTTCATCGAGGATAAGGATTGCAGGATCCTTCAGCAGTACTCGCGCCAGTGCGACGAGCTGACGTTGACCCATCGATAGATTCGCGCCGCGTTCACCCGCGTTGGTCTCCAACCCGTTAGGTAAATCAGCGAGCCATTCTCCGCCGCTGATGTGTTCGGCAGCTTGGCGCACCTCTTCCTCTGTCGCCTCGCGCCGGCTGTAGCGGATATTCTCTGCAACGGTGCCGGAGAAAAGGAAGGGGTCCTGCGGGACCAAGCCCAGATGCTGTCGATACGCATCCAGATCCAACCGGCGGATATCACGACCGTCAATGAGCAGTTCCCCCTCCTGGAATTCGTAGAAGCGAGTGATCAGTTTGGCTATGCTGCTTTTCCCTGCGCCCGAATGACCGACTAGAGCGAGCGTTTTGCCGGGGTGGATCATTAAGGAGAAGTCCGGAAGGACGATCTCTTCTTCTGAGTAGCTGAAGCGCAAATTCTTGAATTCGATGCGGCCCTCGAGCTCCTCGACTGGTTCGTTTGTTATTTGCAAAACATCTGATTGTGCATCGATTAAAGCGAACACCCGCTCGGCGGCGGATAAGCCATCTTGAAACTGGCTCCAGAAGGAGGCGATCCCCATGAGCGGGTACCAGAAGAAAGCCACAGCCTGCATGAAGAGGTACCACTCGCCGGGCGAGATGGCGCCAGTCTGAATTCGGAGCCCTGCGGCGAAGATCAGCATTGCCGTCCCCAAACCATTCGCAACCCCCATGATGGGGAAAATTGTGTTTAAAGTCAGGCCGCGGCGAAGACCCACATGATAAGCCTGGTGGTTGTTGCGTTCGAATGTCTCAAAGATCGCCTGTTCTTTGCGGAAGCTCTTGGCAACTATGATTCCACTGATCGACTCTTGGATCTGGGCGTTGATCTTCGCCGTTACCCGACGGGCATGCTGGGTCACACGACGGGCGACACGCCTGAAGCTTAAGGCAATGGCAGCCGCGATGGGTGACATCCCCAGTAAAAGGAGGGTGAGTCCGGCGTTAATGTTGAAAAGCCAAATGATCAGGATGAAGATCATCAAGACCTGGCTGATCAAGTTGATGACCAACCCCACTACGTCGGAGAAATCCTGCGTATCGGAGGTCACCCGGCTTACGATCTTGCCTGTTGGGTGCTTGTCGAAGAAGGACATATCATGGCGAACGGTGGCGTCAAGGGCGTCCTCGCGAAGCTGGAGGACTACATCGCTGACTACCCTTGCCGAGAGCCACTGGCGGATGAAATTGGTGACCCATGCAGCCGCACCGAATAGCAAGACGAGGCTCGCGGCGAAAGCCATACGGTAGAGGGTGGGCATCTCGGCGACCAGGTCAATCGCTTTGGCGATAACAATCGGCCTGCCGCTCCCGGCCACTGAGTTCAGCGTGAGCATGAGAGCGACCAACGCCATCTTGCGGCGGTATGGGCGGAAATAGGCTACGATCCGCCGGAGCAGGTCGCGATCGCTGTACTCGCGGTCGTAAGATTCGGTGTCCAGTCCGTCGAGAATGAACCCCATACCCCGTTACTCTCCTGCCTTAGGCGTTGTGTCCGATGGTGAGCCGGCGGAGAAACCGTTATCAGCGGAAGACCGAATGCGAGCGAAGATGCGCTGGTAATCCGGAGAGCGCGCCAAGAGTTCTGCGTGAGTCCCCTGGTCGATGAGTTCCCCTCCACGAAGCACCAGTATGCGATCCGCCCAGCGGATCTGGCTGAGTCGATGTGTGATAAGGAAAGTCGTCCTTTTCTGGCTGATCCTGCGCATGGCGCGCTGGATCTGATCCTCTGTCTCGCTGTCGATTGCGCTTGTGCTATCGTCCAGGATAAGGATGCGCGGGTCGGTGAGGAAGGCGCGGGCAATGGCGATGCGCTGTCTCTGACCGCCGGAGAGGGTCACGCCGCGCTCTCCGATTTCGGTATCGTAGCCATCTGTGAAACTGCGAATGAACTCGTCTGCCTGAGCTTCGCGCGCGGCTGTCTCGATCATTTCTTTTGTGGCATCATCACGCCCG
The DNA here is from genome assembly GCA_004376895.1 of Anaerolineales bacterium. Classification (GTDB taxonomy): domain Bacteria; phylum Chloroflexota; class Anaerolineae; order Anaerolineales; family E44-bin32; genus E44-bin32. The sequence goes on from SOIH01000063.1 coordinate 2,278, forward strand.
AAGGATATATTGTCAGAGAGTTTAGTTGAGAAAAGGAAGACATCCTGTTCAATGGTGGATATCTGGGAGCGTAACGATTCCATGCTCCACTTCCGCACATCGATCCCATCGACAAGCACAGCCCCCTCATCGACATCATAGATGCGGTTGATCAGGTGCGTAAGGGTAGTCTTGCCGGAGCCGGTCTGGCCGACAATCGCGATCGTCTCGCCGGATTTAGCCGTGAAGGAGATATCCTTTAGCACCAGCTTCCCGTTGTAACCGAAGCTGACATTTTCAAATGTAACCTCCCCTTGGATTGGTTGGGCGATACCGCCAACATTCTCGTCCAATTCGGTCTCGGTGTTTATCAATTTGAGAATGCGGCGCGCGCCGGCGATCCCAAGCTGCACCAGGTCGAACGAGAATAGGGAGATAAAGGTTGGGAAGCGAAGCCCGCCCATGAGTCCGACGAAGGCGACGACCTCGCCGAGGGAGATACGACCCGAATGCCAGACGGCAAGCGCATGGTAGAAGCCAACTGCCCAGAACACGGCGAAGGCCAGCATGGGCCAGTATCGTGCTTGGATTTCGCCGCGCTGGACAAAAAGATCTCGAAATCGGCGCGCGTTATGGGTGAATTTGTCCCATTCGTAGTGTTCTTGGACGTTCGCCTTGACAACCTCGATTCCGGCGATCGCCTCGGTTAAGCCGGCGTTCATCGTCCCGAACTGGTCGCGAATGTCGCGGCTGACCGGGCTGAGGCGGCGATTGTAATCGAGCAGCGTAAGGACAAGTGCGACAGTGAACAGTATTGGAACGATCAACAGCTCGACGCGTATCAGCCCAATCAATGCGATAGGGATGACTAAATTCATTATTGAGTCTGTAATCAACATCACGCCGGGATTGGCCATTAAGTTTAGCGAGCGAACGTCGTTCGTGGCCCGGGACATGATGTCGCCGACGCGCTGGCGTCCGTGGAAAGTTTGACTCTTTCCCAGCAAGCTGACATAAAGCTCGTGCCGGGCGTCGCGTTCGATGGCTTGCGCCATGAACTCCGCGGCGTAGTTTCGGATTAAACCCGTGACGCCCTGAGAGAGGGCTGCACCCAAGACGGCGAGCGCCGCTCCCATTAGGTCTGCTCGCGTCCAGTCGGCCGAGGTGATCAGGTCGAATGCGCGCCCGATGAAAATCTGGACATAGCCGAAAGCGAAATTATTTCCCGCCGCTGCGAGCAGCAGACCGAGCGGGAAGATCGGGTAGCGCAGCGCGTGGGAAATGATCCAGCGCACAGGCCCGGATCGGCTGTAGGGATATTCGTCTTCGAGTGAGAATTCAGTTTTTGAAGCTTTCTCTTTTGTGCCCATGACTAGGGGGGGATTATACAACCCTCCTTTGATGAAACGAAATGAGATGTAAGTGTTGTGGAGTGCGCAGGTAGAGCCTACGCAGCGAGGCAGAATCTCGGAACTCCAGATAAGAGATAATTAGAAGGGAGGGAATTCGCCTGGAACGAAACTGCAGGTAGAGTATCTCGTTTGCCCTACTTAAACCTCAGCAGGATGCTTAATATTATGAAAGCAAGTAACGGCATTTGCGGATGGACCTTTATTGGGCTCATCATTTGCGTAGGATCGTTCTCGATCCAGGGGGGATGATTTACTTAGGTGAGATATTCTTGAAACTGGCAGTCGGGTTTTTGCTGTAAAGACGCGCGGGATCCTCGATCAACGGGAGAGAGACCCTAGCCCTCCCGTTTCATTGCGATATGCCCGCAGTGTGCTTTAGAATGCATCCATTGGTGGCTAGATCAAATGAATGCTCGAAGGTATGCACTCAAACTACTGTTACTCATCCTGGTGGGTCTTCTCCTCCCCGCGTGCAGTTCCACATCGCTGGTATCCCTTCTTGCTACGGCAACACCGACTCCTACGATCACATCCACGTCAACGTATACACCGACGGTGACTCTGACGCCTACGGCAACAGATACACCGACGAATACACCCTCGCCGACTGTGACATCAACCCCGACGGTCACGCCCACGCCGACGATCAGCCCGACGGCGACCTTCGATTTCCCTGACGTTACCGTACTGCAGCAGGCACATTGCCGCTATGGCCCTGGCACTGCCTATCTTCATGCTGGCGATCTCTATGCCGGCTATCACGCACTGGTTTGGAATCGTAACTACGATGGATCGTGGCTTTTCATCAAGCCCGATATACAGGAGTGGCCTTGCTGGATTTCGGCCACGGTGGTCAGTGTGGAAGGCGACATCTTCACCGTAGTGGTGATGCACCGTCGGTTACCCTGGTCTGTGCTCTACGGACCACCCGAAAAGGTCTGGGCTGAACGCAACGGCGATAAGGTAACCGTATCATGGACGGCAGTTTACATGACCGAGGATGATGATCGTGGTTATATGATCGAGGCTCGGATATGCCAGAACGGTTTTCTCTTTGACATCGCCGTGCACACGGATACTCCCTCCTATACCTTTACCGACGAGCAGACGTGCGAAGGTGAATCGGCTGGATCTTTGTTTGTGGTGGAGAAACACGGCTACACCGACCCCGTGATTATTCCCTGGCCGTAGTCTTTTCAGGTTAATCGACATCGACTATCACCTCGAATTACCTATTATCCCATCGGCGTTGCTTTCCACTCCGATTTGCTTCG
>SOIH01000212.1 GCA_004376895.1 Anaerolineales bacterium
CTGATAGCTGAGGGAACGAAGGTCAACAATTCAGCACCGAAAAAAGCCGTTACGATGATCAAGCTGACCAAGATCGCCAGAATCACAGCTAATGTGAGCCGCTCTTGCTTTCGCCGCTTGTAAACGACAAGCCGCTCACGGAAACGCTCTGTAAAACCCGTTGCTGGTTCCATTTGTGGTGCTAAACGCATTTTCCCTTCCAGGTCACTCCAGGATGTGGCCACCGCATTGCAATGCTCACACTCCTGCAAGTGGGCCTCCAGGGCAATCCGGTCCTCACGCCCCAATTGATCCATTTCAAACAATAGCGCTTCAAACTGCGGATGCTTCATCTTGCCTGCCTCCATTGACGAACGCCTTGTTCTGAATAGACCACCGACCCGCCATCTCTCGACGTGTTCGGTGTAACCGACTCTTCACTGCCGATAACGAGAGTGACAAGCTCTCCGCAATCTCCTCGTAGGAAAAGTCGTACCAGTAACGCAGGATCACAGCAGCTCGATCCTTTTCCCCAATCCCATCAAGCATGCTTCGGATTTCCTCTGCGTGTTCTAACTGCAGATAGTTTGCCTCGGCACCGGGCGTTGATGCTGCTCTTTCTCTCCTGGGGAGAAGATCATCCAGCGAGACCAACTTCAGCCTCCTGCGCCTTAAGCGGTCGATACAATAGTGCGATGCGATCGACAGCAGCCATGTAGCAAACTTCCTTTTCGGGTCATACCGCTTGAGGTTTCGGTAGGCTCGCAGGAATGTTTCCTGGGCCGCATCCTCTGCCTCTTCTTTATTTCCCAGCATGCGGTAGCACAAGTTATAAACTGGGCCCTGGTAGTTATCGACAATCTGGGCGAAAGCATCGTCATCGCCCTGAGTAGCTTGATCGATCCATAGGTCTTCTTCATTGCTTCGTTGATATTCCGCCATGCATACCCGTCTTAGATAAGTGCTCTATCCTAATATACGCAAAAGAGCTGGTAAAGTTTCTTCTTTTCAGAAACCGTCTCTAGCATTATTACTCAGTTGTTCCTGGGTTTCCCCTGTCCTAAGAATGGATTGACCCAGCATACAACCGTCTGGTTTCTGTCAGCCCTAGAATAGCTCTATTATTGGTGCATCAGGGAACTTTGAAGTTTTCGATCTATCCGTCTAACTTGAGCTACCTTCAGGGAAGAACTGCGTCTGGTAGAGATCTGCGTACATACCATCTTGCTCGAGTAAATCTTCGTGCCTGCCGCTCTCAACCAATCGACCCTCATCCATTACCAGGATTAAATCAGCATTGATCACCGTACTTAAACGATGCGCGATAACGAGCGAGGTCCGCCCCCTCCGCACCACTTGCATTGCATCCTTAATGAGCGCTTCAGACAGGGAATCTAAGTGACTCGTCGCCTCATCGAGGATTAGAATTTTTGGGTCCTTAAGCAAAACACGCGCGATCGCTACCCGCTGCTTCTCGCCTCCTGAAAGGCGGTATCCACGCTCGCCAACAACCGTGTCATACCCTTCCGCTAAAGAACTGATGAAATCGTGAATATTCGCTGCACGGCAGGCTAACTCCAACTCCTTCTGTGTGGCGTCGGTCTTCGCGTAGCGCAGGTTATCTTGAATCGTTGTGTGAAAGAGATAAGTCTCCTGCGTAACCATGCCGATGTGCTTTGCAATCGTATCCAATGTAAGATCGCGTAAATCATGACCATCTAGCATTACTCGTCCGCTCGTAGGGTCAAACAGGCGCGGCAGAAGGTACGTGATCGTAGTTTTACCGGCTCCGCTCGGACCTACAAGGGCTACCATCGACCCCGGTAGAATTTCGAAACTCACATCCTGCACTGCCCAGCGCGTTTCCCGCGGTTCCTGCTCATCTTTCTCATCACTGGGTTCACTTCTAACCTTCGGTGGGACGTACGTCGTATGACTGCGTCTGGCAAAACGGAATTGTTCTTCAAGTCCAACGGGCGCACCACCCTGGTGCTCATAACTGAAGCAGACTTCATCAAAACTTACGTTTCCCTGCGGGTCAACGAGATCGATAGCATCAGGACGCTCACGGATCTCTATCGGGAGATCGAGGACTTCAAATACGCGCTCAAAGCTCACCATCGATGTGGCCAGGTCCACGCGCGCGTTTGTCATTGCGGTCAATGGACCGTAAAGTCGTCCAAGATATGTGGAGAACGCGACAATCGTCCCAATTGTGAATGCCCCTTGGAGCACAAGGTGACCGCCAACCAGGAACACAAGCGCGCTGCCAATTGCGCTTGCCAGACCTAAGGATAGGAAGAACCATCGCCCGATTACTGCTTGCCGAACGCCGATGTCCCGGACCTCTTCCGCATGTTCCCGAAAGCTATCAACTTCAGAGCGGTAGCGTCCAAAGATCTTCACCAGAATCGCACCACTGATGTTAAGAGTCTCGTTCATCATCGCGTTCATTCTGGCGTTGATTTCCATCGAGCGGCGTGCGATGCCGCGCAGGACGGTACCCACCCGGCGCGCGGGGATGACGAATAATGGCAAGATCGCGACTCCTAAAAGAGTCAAGCGCCACTCCATGGAAACCATGATGATGAGTGTTGTCACAATTGCGAATGTGTTGCTCAGCAGCGTAACAAGAGTTCCCGTGACCGCCCGTTGCGCGCCGATGACGTCGTTGTTCAGGCGGGACATCATCTCGCCGACTTGTGTGTTTGTGTAGAAGCGCAAACCCATACGCTGCAGATGAGCGTAGAGCGCGCTGCGCAAATCCAAGATGATCCCCTCCCCAACGAAGGAACTCATATAGCGCTGGGCTACACCTAACAAGCCGTTGATCAGGGGGACAGCAACCATGCCCAGAGCAAGTAAATTCAACCGCTCTATATCCCGGGCTGGTATCGCCTGATCGATAAAATCTCGGATTAACAACGGTGGGATCAAGCTGATCAACGAGATACCGACCATAGTGATCAATACGATGACCAACTTAAGCCAATAGGGACGCGCATATTCCGCCACCCTGCGCAGCAGACGCCAAGATAATTGGGGCTGCTCTTGCTCGTCGTACCTGAGGAATGCGCCCCAGCTCCCGCCATGAAATCCCATGAATAATTCGCCCTTAAAAGTATATTAATCTGCTAGCAGTGTTCTTGTGTAAGCTGTGTTTAGGTCCTCATCGGTGCTCCCTTGGCTATGGTCGGTCTATGAAGTACAGATGCTACTGCAGCTTACCTCTTAGTCCAACCTTCAAAGTTGAACTTATGAGTTGAATCCTCCGGATCATCGTAGAGACGTATGATGCTACATTCAAATATTACTGTTGAATCTCCCGCCACATAGGTAACATAAGGGGATCTCTAAAACTTTGACGCCCCAATGGGGGCCTCTGCCATCTCAAAGTCGGTAGCTAGATTCATTACTGGATTCTATCCATCAGCTAGGAGGCGCGCAGCGCACTCCTTGCCAGTATACAGTGCGCCGCCTGTGCTTGGTCCTGCGAAGTAGTCACCACAGAAATAGATCGGACCTTCCTGCGGGTCTTCCCAGAATTTGGCTAAAGCACCCAAATATCCTGGGCGGAAGGTGGGCACCTTTTCGCGCCAGCGGAAAATGCGGTGATCCACAAATTTACCTTTGATTTCCGGAAAGATCATCGAGGCCGTCTCTACTGCCTCTTTGTTTAACTGTTCCTCGGGTTTATCCATACTGAAGGTGTAAATGCTGGGATCGGAGATCATCAACCAGCGACCGTCTTTGTATTGTTCGAAACCGACGCCGCTGATGGGCAGCTTTGTTGAACGTGGGATGAAGACGCCCACGACTTCTGGCTGGTAATCCGTCTCCACGATATGGTAATGAAGAGCGCCTGTGCTGTAGTTCACATGAGGGAAGAACTGCTGCCAGGCGGGCCGTGGTAATTCAAACAAATTCAGAACATAATTGCCTGGAATAGCCACAATGACAGAGCTAGCCGATATGGCCTTCTCGCTTCCATCTTTCTCATATCTAACCTTTGCACCGCTGCCATCGGGCAGCACTTCGATTCGTTTCACTCGCGAATTCAGTTCGATCTCAAAACGCTCCGCCAACGTAATCGGAAGCACACCAACGCCGTCTTGAAATGTGACTGATTTGGCGTTCATGTAGGCAACCATCATGGCTAAAAAGGCTTTGCTTGAGACGTCCTCTCCAGAATAGGAGCACATAACCTCGAACATCGGGATAGCCCAATATTCGAACATCTCCTCACTGATTCGGTTGTAGAAGAACTGTTCGTAGGTTTCTTCAAGATCCGGGCCTGGCGCTTGTTCCAAATGGTAAACGTTCTTTAACCGAATCATCTTTAAGAAGTGCGGGATCAGTTTGAACATCGCCAATCGTGCACGCAGCGACACGCCACTCCATCCGAAGTAGGATGGGATGGAGAGGAAATTTGCGGAATGGAGTTTGTCATTGCGATAGATGGTGATTGTTAGACCTGATTCGTCTCGAACTAACTGATCTTCAAGACCGAGCATCCGAACCATTTCCAGGAGTGATTTGTCTGTGGTGGTGACGAATTTAGCACCGATATCCACTTTAAAACCTCCCCAATCCACGGTGGTCATGCGTCCGCCGACATGATCACTCCCTTCGAGAAGGATCACATCGTGTCCAGCCTTTTGCAATTCATAGGCAGCCGACAAACCGGAAATGCCTGCACCGACAATAATGACCGAAGCCTCTGATTTCATGATGATCTCCGATTGAGAGTACTTGCCTTTACAGTGAGGGGCAGTTGTTGTCTCATTGTTGATTAATTGAATAAAATCTGCAAATGAAGGAAATGAGGGGGTTAGCACGATCGTAAGAGTTACGATGATTATAACCCGCCCATCTCCCGAACCCGTATCACTC
>SOIH01000020.1 GCA_004376895.1 Anaerolineales bacterium
GAGACCACAATGCCGCCATCAATATTTTGAGATTGGGGATACAATCTCTGGCTTTGGCCTAGAAGCCCCGTCGCTTGCGGCGGGGAGTATTCACTAATACGATGAGTTGTTACAGGCAGGTCTTGCTCCTTTTGGTCCTCCTCACGACAAAAACTTAACCGGCCGTGTCACAAACGCTCTGTTGTATTCCCCACTAACGCGTAGCTATGATCAACCTAAGCTGCACATTCATCCACCCCGTGTATAGCTTTGCTTTCACCTGAAGCAATGCCGCGAACCAGGATGCGATATACTGAGCTGAGGAGCCTGCGGCGAAACCGGTGACTGAACAGAAAGTCCGTCGCGGTGTCCCCAACCGGGAAGAAGATCAATGAACAACCAACCTATCGGCATCTTCGATTCTGGGATCGGCGGTTTGTCGATCCTGCGTGAAATCCGGAACCTGCTGCCGCATGAGGATCTGCTCTATTTCGCTGATCAGGCGCATGTTCCCTACGGTGCGCGCTCGCTTGAAGAAGTTCGGGGCTATTCCGAAGGAATCACATCGTTCCTGCTCAGGCAAGGAGCTAAACTCATCGTAGTCGCATGTAACACAGCGTCAGCCGCGAGCTTATATTACCTTCGAAACCGCTTCCCAGATCTGCTCTTTGTCGGCATGGAACCCGCTGTGAAGCCCGCCGCTGAATCAACCCTTAATGGCATTGTAGGGGTGTTAGCCACTCCGGCGACGTTTCAAGGGGAACTTTTCGCTTCAGTTGTTGAACGATTTGCGGAAGGTGTTACCGTACTCACACAAACGATCCCCGATTTGGTAGAACGGATTGAAGCTGGTGAGATAGATACACCAGAGACCCGGAAAATCTTGAGCCGCGCCATCCAGCCTTTACTCGATTCGGGCGCTGACACTCTGGTATTGGGCTGTACACACTATTCGTTTATCATCCCCATTTTGCAGGAGCTTGCAGGCGAAGGCGTAAAGGTGATCAACCCATCTCCTGCCATTGCGCGTCAGACCCTCCGACTCATAACCAGCAGCAATCTCCTCGCATCGAAAAACAAAGCCGGTGAAGTAGTATGCTACACCAGTGCTGACCCCCAGTCTCTAACCACAATGCTTCCGCTTGTAGATCTTGCACCAGTAAAAATCCTTCGGGTGAAGTGGCGCGGGGATTCCGTCGCCACAATCGACTGATCACTTTTTAATCAACTCGCTTTGTTTGACACTCATTCCAACCTGATTATTCTCAGGGGTCCAATGGGTGAGCAGCTGCATTTACCACCCTCTAACCAGAAATAAAAAAAAGAAGCTGCCCTTATTGGGCATTCAAAACCCGGAAAGGGATCCGGTTCACGGCTTTACCCGCATCAGATACGCTAAGGGGGTTGTCTAAAAGCACAAGATTAGACAACCCCCGCATTAGTAATCAAATTTTCGGTTTTCCCGCACCCCTCCATCTGGAGAATACCCAGCCTGAGGTGGGTATCAATAGCGAGTCGTTACTCCTCCACGCCTGCTTGCTTGAGCTCTTTGGCTGAAATGATGGCGACGGCGCCGACCGTCTCCCCCTTCTTCAGGTTGACAACTCGCACACCCATCGTGGCTCGACTGGCGCGCTTAATCTGTCCCATCTTGGTCCGCAATACAATGCCGCCGCTGGAGATTATCGTTAAATCATCATCATCGTTGACAACTCGTGCCACCGCGATCTTGCCTGTGACGGATCGTTTCTTGCGATCGATTGTGAGAACGCCCAAACCTCCTCGATTTTGATTCTTATACTCACCGAGCGACGTTCGCTTCCCCAAGCCCTTTACGGTTACAACGAGCAGGTCTTCGCCCTGGCTGACGATATTCATCCCCGCCACAAAATCCCTCTTGCGCAGTCGGATCGCTCTAACCCCCATCGCCGGTCGACCCATTGACCGAACTTGAGTTTCGTGGAAGCGCAGTGCTTGACCCCCCTCCGTGACGAGTATGATTTCATCATCGCCGCTTGTCAGGCGAACCCAGCCGAGCACATCCCTCTTCTCAAGGCCGATAGCGATCAATCCAGAAGGTCGTACGGAAGCGAATTTTGAGAGTTCGACACGCTTCATCTTCCCCTTCCGTGTTGCCATCGTACAAAAACTTGCTGCCTTGAAATCCGGCACAACGACTGCAGCGGTAATATACTCCTCCGCCTCCAACGCGAGGATGTTCACCATGGGAATACCACGGGCAGTCCTGTCAGCATCCGGAATCTGGTAAGCCTTCTCGGAATAGACCTTCCCGCGGTCGGAGAAGAAGAGGACCGTATCGAGCGTCCTGGCAGGGATCAACATAAGGACCTCGTCCTCTTCCTTGATCGAATGCCCCTGGACACCTCGACCCCCCCGGCCTTGCTGGCGATAGGTCTTTGCGAGTACACGCTTGACGTAGCCGCGTTGGGTAATGCTGATCAGAACAGCCTCATCTGCAACCAGATCCTCCTCGCTTAAGTCACCAGTGGCTTCCGCCGCGATGTGAGTGCGACGCGGGTCGCCGAATTTCTCCGCAAGTTGGGTTAGATCTTCCTTGATAAGCCCCAAGATCTTCTTTGGATGCGCAAGCAGATCTTCGAGATATTTAATGAGCTTCTGAATTTCCTTATGTTCTTGTTTAATTTTCTTCTGCTCGAGCGCAGCCAGACGCCGAAGCTGCAGGTCGAGGATCGCCTGAGCTTGGACATCGCTAAGTTTAAAGCGCTCCATTAGGCTTTCTTTTGCTTTTTCAGCATCTGGTGATTTCTTGATCGTTTCGATCACATCATCTAACTTTGCTAATGCGGTCAACAATCCTTTCAGAATATGGGCTCGAGAGCGCGCCTTCTCAAGATTAAATTCAGAGCGGCGGGTGATGACGACACGGCGGTGTTCAATATATGCAACGAGCGCACGCTTTAAAGAAAGCAAACGTGGCTCGTTTTCGACTAGAGCCAAGAGCTGCACGCCGAAAGTAGTCTGGAGCGTCGTGAACTTGTAGAGTTGGTTGAGGATTTTCTTCGGTTGAGCACCCCGTTTCAATTCAATAACGATGCTCAAACCGCGGCGGTCAGATTCATCTCTCAAATCGGAAATTCCCCCGATTCGACCTCCTCGGACCAACGCGGCAATGCGTTCGATCATTACGGTTTTATTGACTTGATAAGGGATTTCGGTGATCACGATACGGTGGCGGTTGGTTCCCATCTCCTCAATGTGCGCCAGACCCCGAACAACGATCCGGCCCCTTCCGGTGCTGTACGCCTGCTTGATCCCCTCATTCCCGACAATAATTCCGCCGGTTGGGAAATCCGGACCGGGGACGAAGGACATCAGCTCATCGATGGGGATCTCCTCCACACGATCATAGTCATCCAACATATAAGTGATGGCTTGAACAAGCTCCCCGAGATTGTGGGGCGGTATATTTGTCGCCATACCTACAGCAATGCCCGAGGCTCCATTCAGTAGCAAATTTGGCAGTCTGGCTGGCAGGACAGTAGGCTCCTGCAGCGAGGAGTCAAAGTTATCCGCAAAATCGACAGTGCCTTTATCGATATCGACCAATAGCTCCGCAGCCATTGGCCCCATTCTGGCCTCGGTATACCGCATCGCTGCGGGGGGATCGCCGTCGATCGAGCCGAAATTCCCTTGTCCATCAACCAGCATGTAGCGCATGGAGAAATCCTGCGCCATACGAGCCATCGCCTCGTAGATGGAAGAATCGCCATGTGGGTGGAACTTCCCCATGACTTCTCCAACGATCCGGGCTGATTTACGATAGGCGGAGTTTGGGCGGATGCCCATTTCATGCATAGCGTAAAGGATCCGCCGATGGACGGGCTTTAAGCCATCACGCGCATCGGGCAATGCACGCGCCACAATCACGCTCATAGCGTAATCCAGATACGCGCCGCGCATTTGATCGTCGATATCAACCTGGTGAACGGTGCCAATTTCCATAATCACTCACAATTTTTGAATAGAATCTATCGAAAACCCGCCGGCGGCGGGTCGCTACAGTATTATACCTCGCCAGGTCATCAAAGGGTATCTGCACAACCTGCCCAGATGCTCTAAAAAGGCATCTCTGTTGCTCTCCACGCAGGTTTCTGCACTATCTTTGGTAGCCCTATACAATTAACGAATTCCGCTGCCGCAGACAGCGAAATAGGAACCTGGAAACGGCTTGAACTATAACTTAAACAAGTCCAACGATCGATTTCCGGCTGGTTCGCCGGAAGAAGGTTGAGTTTTGATTTCCGAGTAAATTGAGTCGAATCAGGGGACGGGAGAGAGTACCACCTGGATCTCAACCAACTCCGGGTCAAGAGGGAGCAGGTGAGACAGCAGGACTGCGAGCTGCGCCTCATGAATCGATACATTTGCGTGATCTGGCAGCAAGGCAAGCAAGAGATCCAAATCGGGATTAGCCCCCAGTTTCTGAACCTGGGGAATTAACCCCTGGATGATATTCGCCTGCAGACTGACCAGGCTGTCAGGGTCAGATTTAAAAACAGTGTGGAGCGCTAGAACTTGCTGACCTGTTAGGTTGTGATCATCCATAGGCAAGCCGAGATCACCCTCGAGAGGCAGCCCACCCAGGTAGTCCACCATATTTGAGAAGGCATACTCGTCCATCACGACGACGATATCGACTTCCACTCGCAACGCCCTCTCTATCGCTTCCAGGAAGGGGGGGGTGACGACATCATCAGGCGTCCACGCGAAAAATGATTCTAAGGTGACATTTGCACCTTCGACGAGATCCAGATTCGTAGGAACGCCAGCAAGGATCACATTCTTTTCAGGAGGCTGAACTGTAAGAAGCCAGATTGCCCTGAGTTC
>SOIH01000041.1 GCA_004376895.1 Anaerolineales bacterium
TACCGCATCAAACCATCCGCCATAGTCGGAAGACAAATACTTAAGACGTGCTACTTCCCCGTCCGAGCCATCAATAATAGAGGCAAATTGTGCGATGATTCCACCTAAAGCCAAATATCCATAATTACCCAAGGCAAATAGCCCCGCTGCAATCATTGAGAGCATAAAAGAAAAAAAAGAAATTTGATGGGGCGTGATATCGAAATTGACCAGAATCTTGGAAAAACGAATGGAAACAGGGCGGTTCAGCCAGTGTGAGACCGGACCGTCGTTGGTTTTACCACGTAGCGAATCTAAAATCTTTCTTTCGGCTCTTTGTAGGGCTCTCTCATCATCAACATCAATCCAGAATCCGCGCGCTTGAACTAATTTTACGCGTTTTTCATCCGCTAAAACCTGTATTGCGGCGGATAACGTCGTATCGTTATGAATTTTACAGGCACGATCCAATGCTTCAAATACCGCTGGCGTACAAAGAAAAAGACCGGTGTCAAAACCGTTGAAATCATCAATGGTTTTGCCGATATTGAGGATGTGCCCGTTTTCGATACGAACCTTGGTCACATCCTCAATATCAACCAACGGATTGTTTATATCGGTATCCACCGCCAACAGGACTTCGCCGTCGTTAAGCGGTTGTTTATGTAATGATTGAATAATGGCCGGTTCAAATAAATGATCCCCCATCAATAACAGAAAAGGTTCCGTAATGGCACCCCGTGCCTTTAATACAGAAAAACCGTTTCCTTTTTGCCAGTCATCATTCTGAATAAGAGTGACGGCAATGTTTATGCGTTTAGCAAGCTGTTTCAAGAAATTGGCAACCTTTTCTCCCTGGTAGCCCGTGACCACATAGATCTCATCCGCTCCGCCTTCCATGGCGGAACGGATAACGCGCTCGATCAACGGCACGCCAAGCAACGGAATAAGCGGCTTGACTTCGCCTTTTACTCTGAGCCGAGTACCTTGCCCGGCAGCGATGATTAGGCACTTCATGGGCTATTCTCCCTTATTGAATGCTTCGGTCATATTGTAACCCTCGTCATACGTGAATTGTTTTGGCGGACGTTCACCCCTTCAGTCATTGCCAAACTCACGAATTCCCGTCGCAGAGACACCTTGGTTGCCTCATGCCACGGCATCATCGTCCTCCTTCCTGGGATAATCATTCCTTAATTTCATGTGTAAACCATGTATCCGAACGCGTGTAAGCTATGTCTCAAGTCAAAAGTCAAGGACAGTCTTGAAAGAACTTTGCTTCCTCTTCTTTCAGGTTTTCTTTTTCTTAGGACCGCGGATAAAAGCCTCCGTCTTACGACGGGCTTCATCATCGCCATATTGCACCGGCGGCGTTTTCATGAAGTAAGAGGATGGCTCAAGGAGCGGTCCAGAGAGACCCCGATCAAGCGCTAGCTTGGCGCAGCGGACTGCATCAATCACGACACCGGCCGAGTTCGGCGAGTCCCAGACCTCCAGTTTGAGCTCCAGATTTAAGGGGACATCACCAAAGGAAGTACCTTCCATTCGAATGTAGCACCACTTACGGTCCGTGAGCCAGGGGACGTAATCGCTCGGGCCGATATGAATATCCTCCGGAGAGAGTTCATACGGCAGCTGGCTTGTCACCGCGCCTGTCTTCGAGATCTTCTTCGATTCGAGCCGTTCGCGCTCGAGCATATTGAAGAAATCCATGTTCCCGCCGAAATTCAATTGATAGGAGTGATCTAGGAGCACACCGCGATCTCGATAGAGTGCGGTTAGGACCCGGTGGGTGATCGTCGCACCGACCTGACTCTTGATGTCGTCACCGATGATCGGAAGCCCGCGTTCCTTGAAGCGACGCGCCCAGTAGTCCGAGCTTGCGATAAAAACTGGAATGCAATTGACGAAAGCGCAACCGGCTTCAAGGATATGCTCGATGTACCACTTTGTAGCCATCTCCGAGCCCACTGGCAGGAAGCTAACGACGACTTCTGTTTTCGTTTCTTTCAATTTCCCGACGATGTCCTCTGTCGGACCCGGGGCTTGCTCCACTACCTGGGAGAGATATTTCCCAATGCCATCGTGCGTCATACCCCGCCGAACGGTCACGCCAGTACTCGGCACATCCGAAAACTTGACGGTGTTGTTCGGGTGAGCGAAAATTGCCTCGTTTAAGTCCTTGCCGACTTTGCTGGCGACGACGTCGAACGCCGCGGTGAACTCGATGTCTCGAATGTGATAACCGCCGAGATCAACATGCATCAACCCCGGCACGTTATCCTTTTGCTTCGCATTCTTGTAATACTCGACACCCTGCACCAGGGCTGAAGCGCAGTTGCCGACCCCGATGATGGCAACCTTGACTTTCTTGCTCAATGGCATTTCTTTCACCTCCGTTGGAATTGTTGATCCCTTAAACCCATCTCCCCAATGGGAGGAATGACTTGTTTTGTTTCTCCCGCTACCTGTGATGGCCGAAAAACCTCATCCAGTTGTAATCATATCTAAATCTACCACGAGTGACCAATACTAGCGTTTATCCAAGATTGATGAAGCGTAATTTGTTCCTGTCGGAAGGATTCCTTGCTAGCAAACCAGCTTGAGAGATCATACTGGGGATCCGAATTCGCCTTCGCATCGCATGTATGAGAACCAATATACATGGAGGTGTAGAACCCTTCGGTTTTGTATAGGCACTGGATTCCCCGAAATTGGACCTCAAGCCGCGCGTCGCTGATAATCGTGGTGCAAGCCGCCCAATACTGGCCTAGAAACCACTTGGCCGTCAGTATCAGACTTGTTCAAGCATATAGGCCGACAAGGGATCTGTTGGCCTATGCCCTGGTGAGGTCGAGCGTAGTTGAAATAATGGACGTATTGCTTCACGATGCGATAGGTATGCCGTTCACTGAAGATGATGAAGTGATCCAGACATTCGCGCCGGAGACTGCCCAGGAAGCGCTCGCAGATCGCATTGGCCTTCGGCGCGCGATAGGGAGTGCGGAGAACTTCAATGCCTGCTCCGATCGCAACTCTCCTAAAAGAAGACCCATATTTACGATCGTTGTCACGGATCAAGAAGCGTGGACCTTCTCCGAAGGGAGTTGCCTCGCGTAACTGCTGAGCCAGCCATTTATCTGTAGGATGACGTGTCACCCCGAAGTGCACGACGCGGCGATTTCTCAATTCAATGATTATGAAAACGAAAAGCGTACGGAAGAATACATCGTAAGTCTGCAGGATATCGCAAGCCCAGATCTCACTGGCGTGATTGTGGATGAAGGTTCTCCAACGCTGCTGAGACGAGCCAGGGTCACGGGAGTATTTAATGTAGCTCTGTATTGTGCTTTTCGCAGCGCGCAATCCCAGCTTCAGCAGTTCACCATGAATGCGGTTGGCGCCCCAAGTGCGGTTCTCCCGAGCCATGCGCTGGATAAGTCTAACAGTCTCTTCAGAGAGCGGTGGACGACCCAATTGGTTCTTCTTTCGGGATTTGCGTTTCCACAACCAGCGGTACAGATCACGATGCCAACGCAGGAGTGTATCGGGCTGAACGATGGTCAAAGCCTGCTTCCAGGATCGTAACCCACTGGCCAACATCACCAGCAGGACGCGCTCGCGCGGCTTGCAGGCAGGACGTATAACCTGACGATTGAGCACGATGAGCTGCTGCCGTAGAAAGGCGTTCTCCAGCACGAGTTCTGATCTGCTGCGCGTGAGATCGAGGATCGCACCGGTGAACATCGATGGGTTTCTGGGTTTGACCCTGTATTGAATGTGCTGTGCGATAATGTGTAGGATGAGTTCGAAGAAGTGTCGGAGAGAAGAAATCACGGTCTGCCTTTCATTCTAAGGAAATTGAGACCGTGATTGTAATACTTAGATACTTTTATTGGGCATTTTTGGAACGGATGTACATTTTCGGCCAGCACACCCCTTTTTAGGGTTAGAGCTCCTAACCTGAAGGTCCTGAGTTTCCCACGCTTCGCTCTGGACAGGCGAATCTGAGCCCCGCTACCTTAAGGCACCTGAAAGGGTGCCTTTTTCCTTCCAAGCCCCCTTGTACAGGGTTCGAACTCGTATCCTGGGGGTTATGAGCCTGGCTCTTGAGTTCTTAATTTCAGCCCACCGGACGAAACATAGACCGTCAGGCTTTTCTGAATCATTGAATTCATTTTCTTGGACCAAAAAGGAATAGAGGGAACCCTGACTTGAGGGTAGAAAAATTCGCAACAACTAATGGCCCAATCAGTTCGGCATAGTTATCCAAACCCTAGATTACAGGATTCGAACAAAGAACCTCTGGATCCTGGATTTGAATCCACAAACCGTTCACTAGGGGTAAACGTCCGAGAGAGGGTTATACAAATAATGCGATCCAGGGGATCCTATTCCAATCTTCAGGCTTGCACTTCGCAGTTGAATCCAAGCGAAAATGTAAGGACGTTTAGATACAAGCGATTTGTAGGGTAAGTGAAAGCTCAGGAGGTAAGTTAAGGTTATATAGTTATTAAGAAGTGATCCAAAAATATGTATTACCGCACTGGTCAGGGTCATCTCATGTGGTGGTCTCATTATCTTTTCTACATGGACTAGTTGGCTCTCGGTGAAAGCAACCCTATTAGATTGGTTTCGCATATTGTTGCAGAACGGAGGGATGCGGGAGGTTCAGGATATTAGTTTGATGGGCTTTGAGGGCAGGGCGGCATCGCTATGTGATGGTAATGGCTGGGTATCGAACATCGTTAAATTTCGTTTTTTCGCGTAAGAACCAGGCAAGGAACTCTCAACTCTTACTTGCAGAATTGGCGAATAGTATGGAGGGTTAAATTATGGTAACCACATTATTGGTTGATACGGACA
>SOIH01000019.1 GCA_004376895.1 Anaerolineales bacterium
TTCCACAGCAGCTTGCGGGGGGTGTCGTCAGCAAGGAGTATTCCCTCGTGGAGGATGGCCAATTTGTCGCAATATAGGGCTTCATCCATTTGGTGGGTGCTGACGATGATGGTCACGCCTTTGGCAGTCAGTTCCCGAAAATGCTCCCAAAAAGCCTCCCTCAGCTTGGGATCAATGCCTGATGTCGGCTCATCCAAGAAAAGCATTTGGGGTTGGTGCACCAGCGCACAAGCCAGGGACACCCGCTGTTTCATGCCGCCAGAGAATTTGTAAACTGGATCGTGAGCGCGCTGACTCAGTCCCACAAACTCCAGCACTTCATCTACTCGTTTGGACAGTTTGCCGATTTGATGTGCGCAGCCGAAGAAACGGATGTTATCTGTCGGAGAAAGGTCCTCATATAAGGCCGGCGATTGTGGCATATAACCGATTTGCTGGCGCAGGGCGCGTTTCTGTTTTCCGGGGTTCAACGATAGAACCGAAAGATTCCCCGACGTGGGTTTTGTTGCTCCGATTAACAGTCGGATGAGGGTTGTTTTCCCGGCGCCATTCGGACCAAGCAGCCCAAAGATCTGCCCGCTGTCCACCGATAGGTTTACGTCCTTTAGCGCCTGAATTTCCCCAAAATATTTATGCAAGTTCTGGATGTGTATCGATGCACGATCCTTCATGTTCATCTCCATTCGGAGTTGCTATCTGTATTCGTCCGTATACTTCACGGAAAAATTGATAAGCCCAGATCTTGGATTCAACTGCTAAGTGCAACAACGGATGAATGAATAAAGAATACCTGATTCGGTGATTTGAATCCAAGGTGTTTTCTCCAGTGAAGCAGAGCCTGCATGTGTCCCAACGCAAAACCCATCCATCAAAGGTTAGCATGACATCTATGGCGTCTCAGCAGCCAATAAGCTCCCGCCATGGCGATTAGACCGATCCCGTCGAAGAGCATGAATCTGAGCCCGGTAGCGTGGAGGGGCGAATGCCCGGATGGCAACGTCAACCAAAGCCAGGTTTCACCAGTAAAACCTATCGCCTGTTGAATTAGGACAACGACGAACAAGACTCGATAGCGGATCGGGTGAAAAATCACCAGAGGGTAGGTGGCGTTCCACATGAGGAAGAGGATTCCCATCCCCTGGACGTAGATCATCCCCGGCACACCAGCAACTTCAAACCCAGGGGAATATTTTTCGGGCTGCAGGATAAAGGCAAGGGCGCAGGATACATTCATCAGGAAAACCGCTCCGACAATGATCCGCGTAAGCCATAGAATACGATCGCCGTTTTTAGCTTTTTCTCTGGGCTTCATTTTTCCATCAGGGTTTCTTTATATTTACAAGGTGACTGCTTGCTGAGCTTCAGTATATCCTCTTCCTCGCATATGGAAATTGGCTGCATCGCTGAAAAAAGTCGAAATGATTTCACACATTCCCTCCAAGATATCCTTCTTGCGTTGAGTCCAGTGTAAGCAATCGCTGTAGCCTGGCGTCTACAATACTATCGATGTTGCGGGTTCCGATCTAAAATCTCCATAGTTTGACTTTGAAGGTCATCATGGACCAAGAGCGAGCGCAAAATCACTGGATCGTTGTTGTCGCCCTTCTAATTCTACTTTCCGCGTGCAACATGCCTGCTGCGCAAGAAAGTATTGCGCCTGGACATGAGCCCGAAACCGATAGCTCATCGGAGATGAGTGTCGAGACTGAAGCATTTGATTTGGGTGTCTCAATCGGTGGAGAGGATGAGGTCACACCTGTTGAGAGAGCAGCGGATCTCCTTTATCCGCAGGATTTTGCCTATCTGGGTGCTTTTCGCTTGCCGGAAGAGTCCAATGGATCGAACTGGGAGTACAGTGGCTATGCCATGACCTACTACCCTGAAGGTGATCCAATGGGGACGATTGATGGTTTTCCAGGTTCGCTTTTCGCCATTGGGCACGACCATCAGCAATATGTCTCAGAGATCAATATCCCTGCCCCGGTGTTATCCAAGAACATCGATGAGCTCAACACAGCAAGTACTTTACAGCCCTTCGCTGATATTACAGGCGGGATGTTTAAAGATCTGGAGATCCCTCGCGCCGGCCTGGCCTATCTACCTCCAGAAGGAAATCAGACAACCGGGAAACTCTACTTTGCTTGGGGGCAGCACTTCCAGTTTGAGACCGAGCCATCCCATGGTTGGTCAGAATTGGATCTCAAGCAGCCACAACCTGCTGGTCCTTGGTATGTGAACAACTATACGAACTACATCACCAACGATTATTTATTCGACATTCCAGCTGAGTGGGCGGATGCAAACACACCCGGATTGCGCCTGGCTACCGGTCGGTTTCGGGATGGCACCTGGTCAGGCCTGGGACCGGCGCTTCTCGCCATTGGAACTTCGTCCTCTGGTAACCCGCCACCCGGTGGTGCAGTTCTGGATGCTATCCCCTTGCTTCTGTACGGCGAGCCGGTTTCCGGAGCACCAGAAATCAATACGACCGAGGCAATGCGTATGAGGTTATACAAACCGTCTGATGAATGGTCCGGTGGCGCCTAGTTGACAAAAGGTGAGAAAAGCGCCGTGATCCTGGTCGGCACGAAGGCCATGGGTGAGAACTGGTATGGCTTTGCTAATGGTGTAGTTTATCCGACGAGTGGGAATCCCGACGAAACGTATCCCGAAGTTCCGCCCTGGCCCTATGATGATCGAGGTTGGTGGTCGGAGGAGATCTCGGGTCAGGTCATCTTTTATGACCCTGATGATCTAGCAGCAGTTGCCCAAGGCGAACTCGAAACATGGGAGCCGCAGCCCTACGCCACGATGTCTCTTGACAGCTATCTCTTCGATCCGGGGTTTAATTATGAGCGCGGGAAACGGTATCTACTCGGGGCAGTAACCTTCGATCGGGAACAGGGCTATCTCTATATCATCGAGCGCCAAGCTGACGAGGAGAAGAGCCTGATCCATGTATTTCAAATCGTAGGGGAGTGAGAATCGAGTTACAACACGGGTACACGATTCAGAAGAACCGGTTGAAGATTATTTTGAGCAGTTTTAGATTCTGTGATTCGGTTTGATGGCATGAAGAGCAGGAGCTTTCCTTTTTTTAGAAATCCGATCCATGTTCAATATCATCGCTTATAGATCGGGAGGTTTTCTAACTTCGAATCTTAGCAAAATTATGCTTATTTACCGTTGAGATGTGCAGGTTTTTCCCTCCAGGTTATAGTCCAACTTTCTTTTTCTGGAACCTTTTCCTTGATCTAAATGCAACTTGACAGTTCTTATATTTAGCATTATAGTTAGTTTAT
This sequence comes from Anaerolineales bacterium, assembly GCA_004376895.1. Lineage (GTDB taxonomy): Bacteria > Chloroflexota > Anaerolineae > Anaerolineales > E44-bin32 > E44-bin32. Next base: position 3,303 of record SOIH01000019.1, read on the forward strand.
CTAACTAACTATAATGCTTCAGGAGCGTGCAATGGAAATAACAAAAGACACTCGAGTCGCAGACATTCTCAAAGAGTACGGTGATATCGCCGATGTCATGGAAATATTTGGAGTCCAGCGTGTTGGGCGATACTCCGTACGCGCGTTGTTGGGCAATGTACTTACTGTTAAGACTGCAGCACGCGTCCATCGTGTGCCCTTAGAGGAATTCTTGAGCATCTTGGATAAGGCTGTAAAGGGCAATAACGAGGTTATCTAGATTTCTCTATTGGATTCCCGAAATAAAGTAATTTGAATCTTTGACAAAATCCTTCTCACGCTGTTCTTAGTCAGGAATAAAGCTCATGGCAAACAATCTTGAACAATCAGCAGGACAATTTCTGCTCCTGATGGACAGACTGCGCCAGTTGGGACCACAGACTGCTCCACCAAAGGAAGCCAACATCTCACCCTCACAATTAGCTTTCATTACATTCTCAGCCTCAAACCCTGGTTGCGGCGTGCAAGCTATAGCTTCCGGATTAAAACTGTCAAAACCCACAGTGAGCGTCGGTGTGAGCCAATTAGAAGGAGCGGGTTTCCTCACTCGCCAACCCGACCCTCAAGACGGACGCGCTGTGCAGCTTTTTCTGACACGTAAAGGCCAGGAACTACATCAACGCACTCACGAATTCCGTTGCAAGAGGTTTGAAGGCCTGCTCACAAGTCTCACCCACCAAGAAAGAACGACCCTGCTCACTTTGCTCGAAAGAGCCATACAGACTGTCGAAAATGAAGAACAAGGAGAAATAAAATGAAGAAATTCTTCAACAAATGGACTCGCAGATTCCACCGTTGGATAGCCATACCAACGATCATCATCATTCCTCTTGCGGTTATTTCAAAGTTTAGCGGAGGGGGAGCTGAACACCTGCCGCCCCAAATAGAGCAATTGCAATCTATCTTGATGCTGCTACTGGTTATCAGCGGATCTTATCTATACCTGATCCCCTATTTCACGAAATGGCAGCGCAATCGTCGTAAAAAGGTCCAACAACCAGCTATAGAGTAATTAGAAGGCCAGAAGAGTTTTCACACGAGATATCACATGAAACTTGCAGATAAACTAGCAGATACTTCCAATCTTCCGCCTACTCCCGGAAGGCGGTTTTTGGCTAAAGCACTCCCTGTCTTTGTTTACTCATTCTTCTTTCCTACTCTTCTCTTTGTCATTCCCAAATTCATTTTGGATCGCTGGCTGCAGCTACCGCCATTTCTAACCCCTGTCGCCAGAGCAGTACTTGGTGGAAGTTTAATCACCTTAGGTCTAATCTTCCTGTTATGGTCTATCAAGGAACAAAGAGTGATTGGACAAGGCACACCGATGCCTTTGATGGCTACGCAAAAACTCGTTGTCCAAAAGCCATATTCGTATTGTCGTAATCCGCTGTTTTTTGGGGTGATCAACCTCTTTTTTGGAATTAGCATTTTGTTTGATTCCATCAGTTCAT
>SOIH01000269.1 GCA_004376895.1 Anaerolineales bacterium
TGTTAGTATTGGTCCGTAAGATGAATGACATGTCGCACCGTGACTCGCGTACTCTCATACTCGCCTGCGCTCCTTGACTCTCTCAAAGTCGTCTTTTTAGAAGCACTAGACAGTGACTATATCATAAGTTAAACAATTGGAGGAGCCGAGTAGTGGCCCCTCGTCTTTTTCTCTTTCTTATCCCAATCACTGGGAGCGGCCAAAAAGCTGCTGATCAGGGGGGGGTCCTGCGCTACATCAACCAGCTGAACTTCCTCGAGTGTGCCGGGAATCAATCTATTCAACGGCACCTTGAGGTCCACAATGTTTTTGAGGTGGAATGGTTCGACCAAACCCCATCCGTGGTTGAGCATTGAACTCCCTTAGGGAATGCCTCGGAGAAATCGAATTTCGAAGGGATCTCTCATGACTGTAGCCATCGTTGGTGTTGGACATACTAGTTTTCAAAGTACTACGCCGGACATTTCCTTCAAAGAACAGATGTTTGAAGCTGCTGTCAAAGCCTACGAAGATGCTGGTGTGAATCCTCGAAAGGACATTGCTAGCTTCCTTACGGCTGCCGAAGACTATTATGAGGGGTACTCGATTTTCGACGAGTTCGTGCCCGATCAGCTAGGCGCAGTTCTTCGGTCGGTCTGTACTATAGGTGGAGATGGGTTGCTGGCGCTTATCAACGGCGTGATGCAGATTGAAACAGGGCTCTTTGATGTGGTTGCGATTGAGGCGCACAGCAAGGCCTCTGATATTCTTACGTTTCCAGGCATAGTCACCCATGGTCTTGATCCGATTTACAATCGCGCCTTCAACGTACATCCTTACTTCGTAGCAGGCCTTGAGATGCGCAGGTACCTTCATGAAACAGGGACAACGCGTGAGCAGTGCGCAGCTGTAGTCGTGAAGAACAAGCAAAACGCTTTGAGCAATCCATCAGCCGCTTATGCTGCAAAAATGACAATGGATGACGTGATGAATTCCGAGTTCGTTTCTGATCCGCTGACCCGCAGGGACATCAGCCCTCTCGCAGACGGTGTAATCGTCATGGTTCTCGCTTCAGAGGAAAAGGCCAAGAAATTGTCAGACCATCCCGTGTGGCTCAAGGGAGTTGGCTGGTGCTCAGATACACCCTGGATTGAGTCCCGTACTTGGAGTACCGCCGAATATGCTCGTCTTGCGGCCGAACGTGCCTATAAGATGGCTGGCATAAAGAACCCGCAAAAGCAGATCGCTTTCGCCGAGGTCGATGACTGGTTCTCGTACAAGGAACTGCAGCATATCGAAGCTTTGGGACTATGCGAGAATGGAGAAGCCGGCAAGCTGTTAGAACAAGGCAACTTCAGCAGAAACGGCAAGTTGCCCGTGAATGTTTCTGGAGGGCGTATTGGTGCTGGCAACCTGCTTGAGGCATCAGCGCTTCAGTCTGTTCTGGAGTGCGTTTTACAACTGCAGGGACGGGCTGGAAAACGACAAGTGAAGAGTGCTGAAATGGCCGTGGCCCAGAGTTGGCGAGGAGTGCCCACGGCAACAGGATGTGTGGCTGTTTTGAGCAGCGAACTATAGACCAGGAGTAGAATAGCGATGAATGTGAAAAGGCGAGTCGCCGTAATTGGTGCGGGAATCACTCTGTTCCGAAGACGGTTGAAAGAAACTGGCAAGGAGCTATCCTACCTTGCAGCCAATGCGGCCCTAGAATCCGCAGGAATGACCATGGATGACATAGACTGTGTGGTGATGGGAACTGCTCCCGACGCATTTGACGGAATCCATATGAAAGCTGACAACCTCTTGGATGGTGCGGGTGCTACAAGAAAACCGTACTCCAGAGTGTATGTGGGCGGAGGAACTGGGGTCTTTTCTCCCATTGGGGGCTGGTGGCATGTGGCCTCTGGTCTATTCGATACATGTCTAGTCGTGGCTGAGGAGAAGATGAGCCCCTGTCAACCCCATCCGCAGACTGCCTTCCGCACGATTTGGGATCCAATCATTACTCGTCCCCTTAACCCTAACCTCGTCTGGATATTCGCCCTTGAGATGAACCGCTACATGAAAACCTACAATATCCCCAAAGAACACATCGCCATGGTCGCAGTAAAGAACAAAGGTAATGCTCTCGACCACCCTAGCGCCCAGTTGGCAGCAAAAATCACAGTGGAGGATGTTCTCAACTCGGAAACCATGGTCTGGCCTGTCCAACGCCTTGACATAAGCCCACCAAGCGACGGCGCAGCCGCGCTCGTCCTTACCTCTGAGGATGTTGCACGCAAATTCACTGACGCACCGGTCTGGATTGACGGCGTTGGCTGGTCATTGGATTCGGCCTATTGGACCAACAGGGACCTCTGTTTCCCTCAGTATGTAGCAGAAGCGGCCAAGATGGCCTACAAGATGGCAAAAATCACAGATCCGCCCAAAGAGGTGGACTTTGCGGAACCCTACGATCCATTTACGTACAAAGAACTGCACCACATGGAAGGGCTACTACTTGCAAAGAAGGGTGAAGCGCCCAAACTAACTGCCGAGGGGGTCACACAAAGGGATGGTGATCTTCCCATTTGCCCCTCAGGTGGGCTGCTAGGTGTAGGAAACCCTATAGCCGCTGCTGGACTCATGAAGTGCTGTGAGATGTTTTGGCAGCTGCGTAATGAGGCTGGGAAGCGTCAAGTATCGGGGGCGGAAACTGGCGTCGCCCAAGCATGGGGAGATCTCATGCAGGTGGGTACTGTTACCGTGTTTCGCCGCTAATATGTATCATGCAAATGAAAAGAAGGAGAGATAAGTCGGATGAGTGAGAAGGTCAAGGTTTTACGGGGAACACGCCTTTCAGCTGCTGACCTTGAGTCGAAAGATACAATTACTTTCCGTGGGCGGCCCAACGCAAAGTATGCATGGAGTGCAGGCATTGCCTACACGAAGTATCTTGAGGAGTTGAAGAACGGTCGCATTGTCGGGCGACGGTGCCGTCAATGTGATCGAGTACTCGTTCCACCGCGCATGTTCTGCGAGCAATGCTTCCGTGCCACTGATGAATGGGTCTACATCAAAGGCACTGGCAAAATCAATACTTACTCCATTTCCTACCTGGATGCAGACGCAAACCGGATCAAGACGCCTATCTTAGTCGCTGTTGTTGATTTGGATGGAGCAAGTCCTGGAATTGGTATTCTCCACAAGCTGGGGAATGTCGATATCGAGAAGATTCATGTGGGGATGCCCGTTCAGGCTGTGTGGAAGCCTACCAACGAGCGGGAAGGTTCGGTTACCGACATCCTCTACTTCGAACCAATAAAGGAGAAGTAACACAATGGCGTACGACAAGATCCGAGATCCGAGGAGAATTATGCACGTAGAAGGCGATATGGAGGTAGACTACATCTATACAGCCGGTATCGCTGGCGAGCGCTTTTTCGTCGCCCTACGAGACGAAGAGAAGCTTCTGGCAACCCATTGCGATAAGTGCAACCACACATTCATGCCTCCTAGAATGTACTGCGATCGATGCTTTGCTGAGCTATCCAATTGGATTGAAGTACCACCTGCCGGTACTATTGCGAGCTACACGATTACTCATGAGGATAACAACGGCGAACGACTACCGGAACCTGTCGTCCTTGCATTCATCGAGATCGAGAAAACCGATGGAGCCCTTATCCATCAGATTGGCGAAGTGAAACCCGGCGCGCTGAAAATCGGTATGCGTGTTCAAGCTGTCTTCAAGAAGAAATCCAAACGAACTGGTGCGCTCACCGACATCCGCTATTTCAAACCTGCTTGAACCTAAGCCTGGTGGCTGGAAGTCCTCCGGAATGAATCCCGAGAAGGAGCGCATGAATGAACTCTGTGCCCCTGTCTATGAATGGGTAAAATCCATGAAATAATTCGAATAGAAACGAGATGGTGGTCATAAGACTGCCAGCTCTTCATTCTTCTTTTTACCAGAAGTTGTCGAAACTAGACTGTTCAGGTCCTGCAGACTCGGATGAATTCAGCAGATTTATTATCCGATTTCTGAAGCATCATTTTTGACGTGATATAATGAAACTTGAAAAATTAGTAGAGCCATTAGGCGGCTTGCTGATTTTGGTAGGTTTAATACTCTATGTCTGACCTCTGGTAGCCGGAGCGGGAGCTCCGTATTCTGCGAATAGCCCACTATCCGCCGTTGGGCTCGTAATGCTTCTCGTTGGTTTATGTCTTGCAAGAAGGTAAAGGTAGCAGGACACAACCAAAATGGTTGAGAGAAACACTTTGGAAAATGATCCTTCAAAATCAATCATTGGTCCAGAGAATTCATACGTAATTACAGGAATGCTCCTAGAGGCGTCTTGCCATAATGGGCCTAGGAAGCAACTCTCTCTTGTGATGAGACCTCGCCATCATCCCTAAGACACGGTCCACCTTGCCTGGGTCAATACCGTACGACTTGATCTCATCGGGACTGTACCCTCTCTCGATATGTAGGAAAAGAATCGTGTCTATCTCGTCGTAGGTGACACCAATCTCTCCCTCATCCGTCTGTCCTGCCCAAAGCCCTGCAGTTGGAACATTGGTGACAATATGCTCTGGAACTTTCACATGCCTGGCCAGGTCACGCACATTGACCTTGTACAGGTCTGCTATGGGTAGAATGTCCGTCCCCCCGTCCCCGTACTTGGTGAAGTAACCGACCATCAACTCGCTTTTATTTCCTGTTCCCAGAACAAGCAGATTGTTCTGATTGGCCTTTGCATACCAGACCACCATCCGAACTCTTGCCATCAAGTTGCCGAGAGCGACCTTTT